>NZ_ALKI01000015.1:0-6240 GCF_000286495.1 Streptococcus sp. AS14 | reverse complement strand
CCATGACCAATCGCACGCCCTATTCCAAACTGGAGTGCTGCGCCCAAGGGGTCATCCTGCATCGCGGTCACCGTATGAGCGATGTCATTGGCATCGTCGGCATAATTGACAGCTTTGCCTACCGTCTGTACCGTCGTAGAGGCGGCTTTCCCTGTCTTGGCAAGCACGCTGGCATAGGTCGCAAAGCCACCGGTCGCTGCCGTCAAGACTGCGTCCACACCTGCCCAGATGCGCTCCCCGTCAGTCAGCCGTTTCCCCGAAATGGTCTCCCCGCTAAACGCCTGATAACCGCTATCTGCCACCAGGTAAGCTGTCCCTGCTCCGATAAGGATAGGAGCGAGTGTTCCTCCGCTCAGGACACTCCCTGCGATAATGGCACCCACTGCTATAATTTTACCACCAATTTCAACCCACTGCAACCAGCCCTTGTTGTTTGTAGTAGTCACAATGCGAGCTCTACTGGGCAAAACTGGAACGAGAAACCAAACGGCGTAAAAAGAAAAATCGCCCCACTTATGAGTAAGTGGAGCGTCTTTTTTATTCTGTTTCCGTTTCTACCTTTTTCGCTTCTTTCTTATCTTTGCCCTTGCGGCGTGCCAAGACATCGGCGTAGTACTTGCGGCTGTTGTTGAGGACAGATAAGGTCTTTTGGTAAATAGCGTCTTCTTTCAACTGAGCTAGAATAGCTACATAGTCGCTTAGTTGTTGGTAAGGAACTGCCAAGTCCTTGCGCAGTTGCTTGGTGTCAAAGCTGACTTTAGCGAGCTTTTCTTGTGAGCGGTCAGAGAAAACTTTTTCAAAAGCAGCTTGGCTTTCGGTCAAGTTATTCATAAAGCGCCCAATTCCTA
This sequence comes from Streptococcus sp. AS14, assembly GCF_000286495.1. Lineage (NCBI taxonomy): Bacteria > Bacillati > Bacillota > Bacilli > Lactobacillales > Streptococcaceae > Streptococcus > Streptococcus sp. AS14. Next base: position 5,392 of record NZ_ALKI01000015.1, on the reverse strand, counting down.
AAGTCTCAATAGCAGATTGGTATTCTGCTTTTCTGAGTTTTTCTAATAAGCTGTTTAAAAGTGCTGTTTCTTCTTCATAGGAAACCTTGGTCGCTTTCTTGTACTGGTCGAAAAGCAAGTCTAAAGTCTTGTAAGCTGCCTTTTCGTTTTCGCGGCGGCTATTGCGGTAAGGTTTAATCGCTTCGCGCAGTGCTTGAAAATCTTCATCCCGCAACTGATCGGCTTCGATAATCGTGCTGGATTTTTCACTCGCCCGAACTTGTCCCAGCGACGCTTGATAAGCAGGCAAATTAGTCTTTAGCTGACCCAGCAGGTTAGACAAGATTTCTTCTTTCTTAACATCCAAGTTTTCTTTTTCCACATCATCCAAGAAACGCGCGATAAACTGAGAAAACTCGGCATAGCGTAAACTGCTCGTTTTCAGATTTAATAATGTTTGTTTTGCTGGCATATATCCACCTTTTCTTTTTCATTTTTATCCGATCCCCCTCGGATATGGTCATTACTTTTGAAAAGAGCTTGTCCGACCCTCTGACAGAGTAAACTGGAACAGATTTGCCTCATCTGAGCCTCGGATTGTGCTAATGAGAACAAGGGCAAACAATCTGAGGCTCTGATGGAGTCAATCAGAACTCGGGCACTCTTTCCGAGGGTCAGATTGTCTGAATGAGAACAAATCCACACAATCAGAGGATTGGTGTGTGCGAATGAGAACACGGACAAACAATCTGAGCCTCTGACGAAGTAAACCAAAATTAGTCGACCCCGTCCGAGGGTCAGACAGAGTGAGCAAGTATGAGATAAAAGCAAATCATGCCTCTCCCAATCTCCCTCAACACTTACTCTTCCCAAAAGTAATAAAATTAGTATAGCATAAGATGAAAAGATGTCAAGGTAAATTGTATTGAATAACAAAAATACCCCAAATGTTATACTTTTCTTGATTAACATTTAGGGTACCAACAAATTATACTCTCTGTTTTAAAAATCTAATCCAATTATAATCCATTCGTCTACCAAAGCCCAAAAGTCAGACTGCCTTTTAGGAAGTTCTCTTGACGACCATAAATAGGTGTTTCCATTTTCGATGTCTAAAACAACGTATTCCCCCATACCGTTACTGAAAAAATTATAAAGTGGGATTAAATCTATGTCTAACTGTTGCAAATATTCCCAGTCATAATCTGCCATAGAGTTCACATTTTTAAGGTTATCAATCCCCATGCTTTTACTTGTATAATCATAAAAACCGTTGTGGATATGAGTATAGAAATCTGTTATTGATTGTTTTATAGTTGGTGCGTTTTCTCCAAACTTTTGTTTCAGCACCTCAACTGTAACGGGTTGCTTCCCTTCATAATAGATTTCTTCTCCTGTTTGGTAAGTCAAAATCGTATACAAAAGCGAATATTCGCCGTCTAAACAAATCAAGTCTATATTTTTTAAATAATCGCCTAAATAAGAAATTGTGTTTCGCAAATCAGAAGAAGAATATTCTTTCCACACTGAAAGAATTTTTTCTTTTCTTTCTTCCAAACTATCTGACAAAAGTGCTTCTTTCCAAAAATTTGGAATTGGAGCCTCTACAATTTGGCTTTCATCCGTCACAATTTCTACACTTGAACTAGATAAACTATATTCGTTTAAAAAATCTATTTTATTAGTCACTTTTGTTATCCTCCATTTCCTTTCACATATGAGTCTATCATATTTTGAATAATTCCTTCAAGTTCTTTTTCCCTAGCAATCATTTTTTCTCTAAATTCTGGATTGATTGGAATACCTTCTTTGACATACGTTGTCCATTCCTCATAAGTTTTTGAACCTTTAGAGGCATTTGCTGATTTGCTCAACCCAACGAAATTATCCTCATAATTTAATATTTCTAATTGTTGTTCTCTAGTTAGCTTATCAAAACCTTCCATTTTTGCAATTCTATCCATTGATACTATATGGTCAGCTTCTAATGTTTCTCCCTTTTCTATTGTATGTCCTGGAATAGCAGGGTCATCCATAGGCAAAACTACATCTTTATTGACTTTTCTCCTCATTTCTGGAGACGGCGTTTTCCTTCTCAGGCTTGCATATTCTGTGTCTGATATTCTTCTTTCACCATATCGAGGCTCAGTTGTTCCAACTGATGAAAAGATGTCAAGATAAGCTAGAAAAATTTATAAATCTGATTGCTAGTATTAGAAAAAGAGGACGATTGCCCTCTTTTGACATTTATTTTGCTTCAGCAATTTCTAAAAAGACTTGTTTGAAATCCTCATAAATCTTAAAAGCTGTTTTTAAAATATCTTCCAATTCGTCGTAGTCACTGAAATTGGGCATTTTGATACGATAGTCTGGGTCAATCATCAATCTAGAATAAATTCCCCACGGCATACCCGCAATCGATTTTTCTTTATCCTTAACAGCCCAAATGAGCTCCACTGTTCCATTATAAAGTACAATATGCAGACCAAACCGATAATCTTCTATCTTTTCATAAAATTTAAAGAATTTCTCTTTGGGGTCAAAAACGGGAATATAGCCAGCCTCTGAAATCATATCCATAACTAACTCACCGTCAAGATATTTCAATCGAGTTTTATCACCCAATCTTTCTAAATCATACTCTTTCGATAAAGCCTCATAGCGTTTGATAAAGTCAATATTAAGCAGAGCCTGCTTGACTTGTGGATCTATTTCCATTATTCTGCTTTCAGCCTTTTTCTCGTTTCCATGAGAATAATTCCCAGCATATTTTTACCAGTCCCGTCACCATTATCCGCCCAGTAGTTATCATTTTTCGTATGTTCAATCAAAGTAGCATGCCCAGTCGCTAATAGCTCTCTCCTAATTGCAGGATTCTGGCGGAATTTTTCAAAAACAGCTAACCTCATGATGTTATCCTTTACCACTTCCCAGTCCGAACGCAAGGGATTTTCTCGATTGCGCCCCTCTAAAGCAGCGTCCATTGGTGACTTCAAGCGGCGAATTTTTTCTTGAATAGCTTTGTCCAAAAACTTTTGAGCTTGAAAATAATGCTCCGAAGTTGACCAGATTAGTCCATTTATCTCAAAAGGGTAGGGAGCGAAATTCGACAGATAGCCATAAGCATCATTTACCCGATAAAATTTAATTTCAGTCATTTTCTTCTCCATCTAAGCCAAAATCAGCCAATGTTTTGCCTTTTTCAGTCAAGATTTTCTGAACAAAAGGTTCATCCACCTCTAAAAGCAACTTAAGAGCGTCATGAATGCGCCAATAGTTCCTCTCTTTATCGTCAATAATAGCTGTCAAAAAGTCCTCTAAAACTGGGATATATTCTGTATAAACTTCTTTATGAATATCTAAATCTTTTTTTATTAACAAACCAATTTGCGCAATACTATAAGATGAATGTACTGCTTGCTTAGTGATTGAAATAATCGTAGGATATATCCTTTTACGAGCTTCTTGTTCTTTATGTAAATCAGTTTGACTCGCCCAATAGCCAATTAACGCATCTAAAATATGTTTGTTGGTGTCATCATAAGGATGTAGATGATGAGGGATAAATCCCTTCGTTTCTCCTTTCTCAAACAAGTCTATCAAAGTATTCAGACCGTCTTCCACCCCCCAATTTGTCAATAGCAATGCAGCATCAAAACGCACTGCCAAATCATCTGAATGGAGTAAATCTCGTAATTTATCAACTCTTTCTTTAGGAACATCTTCTAAATCCAGCTCCTGCGGAATATCCGTATAATCAACATTCTCTGGAATGTCGTAAAGTAAATGATGAATTTCTTGTTCGTTCATTAGTTTATCCATCTATTCGATAAAATGAAAATACTCTGGTGGAATGGCACCCTTGATTAAGACTTCCCCGTCTCTCTGGGCATTCGCTACATCCCCCTTAGCTCTTTCAATTTTTTCTTTTAATTTTTTAGAACTTATTGCTATTACACTATTCATCAAAAATCAACTTTACCCGTTCTAAATATTTGGGGTCTTCCTCAACCGAAAAATCACCTGCTGTAAGCATGGTATTTACTTTATCCATGTCCTTTTTTATATCACCAGATAAAGACAGTTTCTCCACTTTTTTCAGCAAATACTCTAAATAATCTGGAAACAAGCCATTATCTAAACCAATCAAAGACAAAGCTATGGTAGCACCGGCAAAGTTAGTTTCGCTTTTTTTCATAAATACGGCGCAATCTTCAAGAGCGGCAGCAAGTGCTTGACTTGTTGTAAAACCTTCTTCTGTAAAATCTTGAAAACTTTCTATAGTCATTTCTTTTGTTTCTTTATAATCCGTCATTTAAAAACCTCATTTCCATAATACATCAACTTGGATGTTAGGAAACATCCTTTTGAATTCTTCAATAATATTACTACAGCTATCACAGGGAGGAAGTTCCGTAAAGAGAGTTATTTTCCCTTTAATTTGAGGGTCTGTAATTTGTGAAGCTATATCTTCTAATATCTTAGCTTCTGTATCATTGAATCTAGGGAACTTATCTTCAACATATGTTGTGAATATTTTATCCTCTTTGCTCATTGAGAAGTCAGCAACATCCGCCCCTTTACTTGTATCGGAATGAATCCTACTATGAGCCACAAATTCTGACTTCAGCCCTTCAATTTGAACATCTGCAATTGCCATGTTACCTCGGTTTCTTAAGGCAGAATTTGGCATTGATTGACGAATTTCTTGAACTTTCGATTCAAATTTAGTCTTTAAACCTGATGTCTCACCGTTATTCCCAGCCTTAGTTGCTTCGGTATCCACCTCTTCTGGCTTCTGCACCTTCTTGCCAGCGTCAGGGGTGACTTCGGGTTGTCCGGCTTTGGGTAGGTCGGGTTCTTGTGCCTTGACCTTCGGAACGGCACTGGCACTAGCCGCAGCTGCGTCAATGTCTAGTCTGACCTTGGTTTCCATTTCTGGCTTAATCATGGTCGGATTGACTTCGGCTGGGCGACTGGCTTCAATGTCTGGCTTCTTGGTCACATCCACTTCTTTTGGACGACTGTTTGGTGACGCCACCTCGCTCGGACGAGCTTGGCTGACCTCCGGTTTAACCGTCTTGCCTGTATCAATCTCGCTCGGCTTGCTGTTGGTCTTATCCACCGCTGGACGACTTGGATTGTCAATCTCGGGTTTCGCCGTCTTAGAAGTATCAATTTCTGGCTTCTTACTTGGACCAGTTATCTCTGGACTGCTTGCACGGTCAATCTCAGGCTTGCTTGTCTTCGTCACATCAAGCTCTGGCTTCTTGCTTGGGTTTGGTATTTCTTGATGTTGAGGCGTCTGAATCTCTGGTTTTGGCTTCTTGCCTGTACCAAGCGTAGACGGATCCACATCTGTGTCCGCATGGGTCTTCAAGCCTGCATTGCCCGCTGGCAGATCCACACCTTT
>NZ_ALKI01000014.1:0-65250 GCF_000286495.1 Streptococcus sp. AS14 | reverse complement strand
TACTGACGCGCTAGTCGACGCAGACGTGCTTGCACTTGTAGACGCGCTCGTTGAAGCTGACGTACTTGCACTTACTGACGCACTGGTTGACGCAGATTCACTTGCAGATACTGACGCACTCGTTGAAGCGGACGTGCTGGCAGACACAGACGCGCTGGTCGATGCGGACGTACTTGCACTTACTGACGCGCTAGTCGACGAAGACGTGCTTGCACTTGTAGACGCGCTCGTTGAAGCTGACGTACTTGCACTTACTGACGCACTGGTTGACGCAGATTCACTTGCAGATACAGATGCGCTGGTAGACGCTGATGTGCTTGCAGAAACTGATGCACTCGTCGACGCTGAGGTGCTGGCACTTACTGACGCGCTCGTTGAAGCTGATGTACTTGCTGATACTGAAGCGCTAGTCGATGCGGACGTACTTGCAGATACTGATGCACTCGTTGAAGCTGACGTACTTGCACTTACTGATGCACTCGTCGACGCGGACGTACTTGCAGACACAGACGCGCTTGTGGACGCGGACGTGCTGGCACTTACTGACGCACTAGTTGACGCGGACGTACTTGCAGAAACTGACGCGCTAGTCGATGCGGACGTGCTTGCGCTCACTGACGCACTCGTCGACGCTGAGGTACTTGCGGATACTGAAGCGCTAGTCGACGCTGATGTGCTTGCGGATACAGAGGCACTCGTGGAAGCTGACGTACTTGCGGATACTGACGCACTCGTTGATGCGGACGTGCTTGCTGAGACGGATGCGCTTGTGGACGCGGACGTACTTGCACTTACGGATGCACTCGTTGATGCTGACATACTTGCAGATACTGATGCGCTAGTCGACGCGGACGTGCTGGCACTTACGGACGCACTCGTTGATGCCGACGTACTTGCTGACACAGACGCACTCGTTGAGGCAGACGTGCTGGCACTTGTGGACGCGCTCGTGGAAGCTGACGTACTTGCGCTTACTGACGCACTCGTGGAAGCTGACGTGCTGGCACTTACGGATGCACTGGTCGATGCCGATTCGCTTGCAGATACTGAGGCGCTGGTTGAGGCAGACGTGCTGGCACTTACGGACGCACTTGTGGACGCGGACGTGCTTGCACTTACTGACGCGCTTGTGGACGCTGACGTGCTGGCAGATACTGACGCACTTGTGGACGCGCTCGTTGAGGCGGACGTACTTGCAGATACTGACGCACTGGTTGACGCAGATTCACTTGCAGATACTGACGCACTCGTCGATGCGGACGTACTTGCACTTACTGACGCGCTAGTCGACGCAGACGTGCTTGCACTTGTAGACGCGCTCGTTGATGCTGACGTACTTGCAGATACTGACGCACTGGTTGACGCAGATTCACTTGCAGATACAGATGCGCTGGTAGACGCTGATGTGCTTGCAGAAACTGATGCACTCGTTGAGGCAGATGTACTTGCAGACACAGACGCGCTTGTGGACGCTGACGTACTTGCACTTACAGACGCACTCGTTGAGGCGGACGTACTTGCAGATACTGACGCACTGGTTGACGCAGATTCACTTGCAGATACTGACGCACTGGTTGACGCAGATTCACTTGCAGATACAGATGCGCTGGTAGACGCTGATGTGCTTGCAGATACAGATGCGCTGGTAGACGCAGACGTGCTTGCACTTGTAGACGCGCTCGTTGAGGCGGACGTACTTGCAGATATTGACGCGCTTGTGGACGCGGAGGTACTTGCGCTTACTGAGGCACTCGTTGAGGCAGACGTGCTTGCACTCACTGATGCACTTGTCGACGCGGACGTACTTGCACTTACTGATGCACTAGTGGACGCAGATGTGCTTGCAGACACAGATGCACTCGTTGAGGCTGAGGTACTTGCAGATACAGAGGCGCTCGTGGACGCTGAAGTACTTGCACTCACTGACGCACTCGTTGATGCGGACGTACTTGCACTTACTGAGGCGCTCGTGGACGCAGATGTGCTTGCTGAAACTGATGCACTCATGGATGCTGAGGTGCTTGCACTTACCGATGCGCTCGTCGATGCGGACGTACTTGCTGAAACTGAGGCGCTAGTTGATGCGGACGTACTTGCACTTACCGATGCGCTCGTCGATGCGGACGTGCTGGCGCTCACTGAAGCGCTCGTGGAGGCTGAGGTGCTTGCACTTACTGAAGCACTTGTCGACGCTGAGGTGCTTGCACTTACTGACGCGCTAGTAGACGCTGAGGTGCTTGCAGATACTGAAGCACTCGTGGAAGCAGACGTACTTGCACTCACTGAGGCACTGGTCGACGCTGACGTGCTTGCAGATACTGAAGCACTCGTTGAGGCTGAGGTACTTGCAGATACCGACGCACTCGTCGATGCGGACGTACTTGCGCTTACCGACGCACTGGTCGACGCGGACGTACTTGCACTTACTGATGCACTCGTGGAAGCAGACGTACTTGCACTTACTGAGGCGCTCGTGGACGCGGACGTACTTGCACTTACTGATGCGCTCGTCGATGCTGACGTGCTGGCGCTCACAGACGCGCTGGTGGACGCTGAGGTACTTGCACTTACTGACGCACTCGTTGAAGCGGACGTGCTGGCGCTTACTGAGGCACTGGTCGATGCGGACGTACTTGCGCTTACTGATGCGCTGGTAGACGCGGACGTACTTGCGCTCACTGATGCGCTCGTCGATGCAGATATGCTTGCAGATACTGACGCACTCGTGGAGGCTGAGGTACTTGCACTTACTGACGCACTCGTGGAGGCTGAGGTACTTGCGGAAACTGAGGCGCTCGTGGAGGCTGAGGTACTTGCAGATACCGACGCACTCGTCGATGCGGACGTACTTGCGCTCACTGACGCTGACGTGCTTGCAGATACAGATGCACTCGTCGACGCTGAAGCACTTGCACTTACTGACGCGCTCGTTGATGCTGAGGTACTTGCACTTACTGACGCACTCGTTGATGCGGACGTGCTTGCACTTACTGAGGCACTCGTTGATGCGGACGTGCTTGCTGAAACTGAGGCGCTTGTTGAAGCCGATGTGCTTGCAGATACAGATGCGCTCATTGACGCTGAGGTGCTTGCTGAAACTGAGGCGCTTGTTGATGCGGACGTACTTGCACTTACCGATGCGCTCGTCGATGCGGACGTGCTGGCGCTCACTGAAGCGCTCGTGGAGGCTGAGGTACTTGCACTTACTGACGCACTCGTCGACGCTGACGTGCTTGCAGATACTGAAGCACTCGTGGAAGCAGACGTACTTGCACTTACTGACGCGCTCGTTGAAGCTGACGTGCTGGCGCTTACTGAGGCACTGGTCGATGCGGACGTACTTGCGCTTACCGACGCACTCGTCGACGCTGACGTACTTGCACTTACTGAGGCACTCGTGGAAGCAGACGTACTTGCACTTACTGAGGCGCTCGTGGACGCGGACGTACTTGCACTTACTGAGGCACTCGTGGAAGCAGACGTACTTGCGCTCACTGAAGCACTCGTCGATGCTGACGTGCTGGCGCTCACTGACGCACTAGTGGAAGCTGAGGTGCTTGCACTTACTGACGCACTCGTCGATGCGGACGTGCTGGCAGATACAGATGCGCTTGTTGAAGCCGAGGTGCTTGCGCTGACTGAAGCACTTGTCGACGCGGACGTACTTGCGCTCACTGACGCGCTTGTTGAAGCCGAGGTGCTTGCGCTGACTGAAGCACTGGTTGAAGCTGAGGTGCTTGCACTTACTGACGCGCTCGTTGAAGCGGACGTACTTGCGCTGACTGATGCGCTCGTGGACGCGGACGTACTTGCGGATACTGAGGCACTCGTCGACGCTGAAGTACTTGCTGAAACTGATGCGCTCGTGGACGCTGAGGTACTTGCACTTACGGACGCACTTGTGGACGCTGAGGTACTTGCGCTCACTGAGGCACTCGTTGACGCAGACGTGCTGGCACTTACGGACGCACTCGTCGACGCGGACGTACTTGCGCTGACGGACGCGCTCGTAGATGCCGATGTGCTGGCGCTGACGGACGCACTCGTTGAAGCTGAGGTACTTGCACTTACGGATGCACTCGTCGACGCGGACGTACTTGCACTTGTAGACGCACTTGTGGACGCGGAGCTCTTAATTGACACAGAAGCACTTGTAGATGCGGAACTGCTTGCTGAAGTTGAGGCACTAGCAGAGGCTGACTTACTTTCCGCAATAGATTCGATTGTTGAGGTAGAGGCACTGACGGATGCGGAGGTGCTTGCAGATTTGGAAGTACTTCCTTCTCTTGTATCTACCAACTTACTACCCTCAACAGTAGCCTTCCTGTTATCTCTGAATGTTATAGTAGTCGTACCATTATTAGAAACGGAAATAGCAGTATTTAAATTGTTACCTGCAACGTCTTGTGGTCTTAAGTTTGGATTACTCTGCTTAATTGCTTCTCTGACCTGATTTTTTTCAGTTTCTGATAATTGATTTGGGTTCTTAACTATTAACGTATTCTCTGGAATATTCGGTTTGTATCGAATAATCAATCTGAACTGGCCATTTACCGATGTCTTTGCAACAGCAGCATTACCCATTTCTGTTTGTGTTGCATTAACGTTCCCTGCCGCATCCGTAGCAGTTATGTAACGAGTATAATCACCAATCGTTGTATCGACTGGAACATTACCAAAAACTCGAACCTTTAACTGATTACCTTCTTGCGCAACTGAATATCTCACCCATTCAGTACCGGTTCCAGGAAGATTACTATACAACCAACGATAAAGTGTCTTATTAAGATCAAAAGCATTGGAATTATCCGTTACTGTCGCAACAAATTCAAAGGACTCACCACGATAAACAGTAATTTCACTAGGGAAATCAACAACTGGTCTTTCTGTATCTCTAAACGGCACATTGGTATCCAAATCTATCTTATCCCAACTTCCTCTAGTCTTACTAGCGACTTCGCTGTATTCAGCAGGAAAATTATTATTTGTAATAGCTTGAGTACTTGTTGCCAATCGCAGGGCAATAGCTGGATTACCTGTAGTCTCTGCCACTCTGGTGACAATTCGCAGTGTTGTAGTCGCTGCTGAACGACCAGTATAGAGGTTCCAAGCTCCAGATGACTGAACAGTCCCAGAATTAGTAGCTTCTCGACCATTAAAAGTAACGCTTGTAGTTTCCTGACCTTCTCCGATAGATACAAGCGCCCCAATATTGCCAGTCTGTGCTTTGTTAGGTGACAAGGTGATAGTCCAAGTCAGCAGACGAGTCTGATCATCAAAGCTTGTAGTGATGTTGTCAATCATATCACCGTTGACTCTATCACGGTTAGTCTCATTGAAATTGGGCTGTGTCACCGCCCGACGGCCCCTTCTCCGTCCTGTCTGGTTAGAAGCTTCTGTCGACTGCTGGCTGCTTTCGGATCTAGCACTCTCTGATGTAGAGGTGGTAGATGTCTGACTGGCTGAGACTGACTCTGATGCACTAGCGGACGCACTAGTGCTTGCACTAACCGAATCAGATGTACTTGAAGACACTGAAAGAGACTCAGATACACTTAAGGAATCTGAGACTGACTGAGATGTGCTGGCACTGATAGAAGCAGAGCTAGACTGTGACACTGACTCTGAAGCTGAAATGCTAGCAGAGATAGACGCACTAACAGAAGCACTGGCGCTGGCTGAGGATGTATCTGATACAGACTCTGACTCAGTATGTGAGCTTGCCGTTGCGGTTGCCGCTTCAGCAGCACTACTTTCTTCTCCTAAAACTGTTTCACCACGTGTCGCTAAAACGTCTGTCGTATCAATGACCTTTTCCAGAGCCTGACCTTCTTCTGCATGAACAGTTGTGCTTGTCACAACAGCTCCGCCCAGAACGGCCCCCGTGGCGACAATGCCCCTCAAAAAGTCTATGCCGCTCTTCTTATCGGTAACTTGTTCTTCCGTTAACTTGAGCTCGATCGATGAAAGGCCTCCCCCTCTCATTGATCTAAAAAGGCCGAACTGTGATGTCGCAGCACGCAGCCAATGCTTGCCCGATTTAATCAGCTTAAAACGAGTCACACGCTCTACTTCGTGGTACTTACCTTTTTGACGTTTAAAAAACATAATTCTCCCTTTAATTTATATCCTTTTTAAAAATCCATTAATCCCATTTTACCACACTATTATATAAAATGAACAATAAATTACTTATTTTTTTTGCTGAAATTGTTTTCAAGCATTTCCAAATAAATCATTTTCAAAAAGAATCACCTTACTTTCATGCCTCTTTTACAAATAGAAAAAACGCCAAACAGCGTTTCTTGCATCTTATGACGGAAGACATGGGATTCGAACCCACGCACGCTTTTACACGCCTACTGCGTTTCCAACACAGCCTCTTAAGCCTCTTGAGTAATCTTCCACAAAAGAGAAAGTCCAGCTTTCTCAAAACTTTAACCATTATACCACATTACAGCCCCAACCGCCATAGTTTCCGTTAAATTTTTTCACAAATTCAACCAAAGTCCAAACATTCTGGTTCAAATCAAAGATTTCTGTCGTATCCATACGAATCACGTGTAGCTGATATGGTTTGTCCGCATCCTCTATCTTTTCAGCGGATACGAGGCTATAGCCCAGTTCCTCGACTTCCTTTAGGAAACCATCTCGATCTTCCTCAGACGCAAAATAGGCCCAATGGTCAATCTCGCGCTCCTGACTATGGTCATCGCCGTCCTGCTCCAGCTGGTACCAGACCCGCTGGTTGAGAATGGTCTGATACTCGTATTCATTAGGATAGAGAAAATCAAAGTACTGATTCCATTCCTCGTCTTCCAGGGTTGCCGAGTCATAGCGGCGGTCTGGAAAGTCGCGCATCACTTCGGCAATTGGCTCCAGATGGCTTTTCTTGTCTTGCAGATAGTAGTAAAACTCAATATTTCCATCTGTCGTAATCACACCGACATGAATGCCACCGACTTGCCCTAAAGCCTCAGAAAGCCGGTCCTCAATCACATTCAGCTCCTTAAACTCATCACTAGATGGAAAACCCGTCTCCCCATTGTACTGGAGGAGCGAAATCTTGAGCCTCATAGCATAGGCATAGAGAGGATAGGGTGCCTCATCAGCAAGAGCTAGATTCAGACGGATACTAGCCAACTTGTCATCAATATAAGTTGAGAAAGATCCCCACTCACTCGGAAAAGGATCTTCAGAAGGCACATCAAGCACTGATTCTTCTACCTTTTCTACTTTCTCTTCCTCTTGCTCTTTTTTCTTACCAAACAAATTCTTAAAAAAACTCATATCAAACTTCCCTTAATACTTATGAAATCAACCTAATAGAAATACAAATATTTCCTTTGTCATCACTAACATCATTGTATTACTTTTTCAGATAGAAATCAAGATTTCCTGGACATTGTAAAAGCAAAAAACGCTGATTTCTCAACGTTTTAGAAAAGCTTTAAAATAATGGAGCCGGTGGGAGTCGAACCCACGTCCAAACACCTGCTAACACATTTGTCTACAACCATAGGCTATGTATTGATTTAACTTCACTTTGACACATAGCTCAAGCCCAAGTCAAGCGAGTCTATAATTCTCTTGCAAAATCCCTAGACCAGATTTTGCCGTAGCTTGCTCATAATAAGACCTGTCATCAGACACAAGCAATCCGAATCGGGTCACGCTGGCTGGTTTTTAGGCAGCTAAAGCGTAAGAATTGTTATTTTTTGCAGTTATATTTAACTGGCGTTTTACATCCGCTAGATGGGTTGCAAAATGTGCCGCATAATGCCTGTCGAATCCGTAACGACCCCAAGACAATAAGAACATTATAACAGAATCTACTAAAGAAAGCAAAAGCCTGCAAACAGCAGGCCAGCACTTACTATCAGTTCTTAGCGAATCCCCAAAGCGATCCGAGCATAGCGGCTCATCTTTTCCACCGTCCAAGCTGGGTACCAAACCAACTTAACATCCGTCTTGGTAACCTCTGGAACATCTGACATGGCGTCATAAATCTGGTCAGTCAGAAGATCCGCCAGAGGGCATCCCATGGTTGTCAGGGTCATATCGATTTCCGTTTCTCCATTGGTCTCATCAAAACGGATTTCATAGATTAGACCTAGATTGACAATATCAATCCCCAGCTCTGGGTCAATAACCTGCTCCAAGCTCTCTAAAATACGCGTTTTGATTTTTTCAACTTCTTCAGGGCTGTATTTTTTTTCTGACATGCAATATCCTCCTTATAGATATAGCAGAAATTTCAAGTTAGCTCGAGGGGGCTTTTGCTTTCAGTTAGGATTGCCGACTTGATACTTCCTGCTGAAAGATTTTTGTCCCTCGCTGCTTTTCAGTTCTTAATCTTCGATAAAGTCTCTAAGTGGTTTGCTGCGGCTTGGATGGCGGAGCTTACGCAGGGCCTTAGCTTCAATCTGGCGGATCCGCTCGCGAGTTACATTGAAGACCTTGCCGACATCTTCCAGTGTCCGCATTTTTCCATCGTCCAGACCAAAGCGCAGACGCAAGACGTTTTCCTCGCGGTCTGTCAGCGTATCCAAGACCTCATCCAGCTGTTCACGAAGGACGACACGAGTAGTATAGTCGACTGGATTTTCAATCACTTCATCTTCGATAAAGTCTCCCAGATGACTGTCATCTTCCTCACCGATAGGTGTCTCCAAGGAAACTGGCTCTTGAGCAATCTTGAGAATCTCACGAACCTTGTCAGGTGTCATATCCATCCGCTCAGCGATTTGCTCAGGCGTAGGATCTTGACCTAATTCCTGCAAGAGATTGCGTTGCTCGCGGACTAGCTTGTTAATGGTTTCCACCATGTGGACTGGAATCCGAATAGTCCGAGCTTGGTCAGCAATCGCACGGGTAATGGCCTGACGAATCCACCAAGTCGCATAAGTTGAAAACTTAAATCCTTTGGTGTAGTCAAACTTATCAACGGCTTTCATCAACCCCATGTTTCCTTCTTGAATCAAATCAAGGAACTGCATACCACGACCGACATAACGCTTAGCAATGGAAACAACCAGACGAAGATTGGCCTCAGCCAGACGCTGCTTGGCTTCCAAGTCTCCCTGTTCTACCAAGATAGCCAGCTCCTGCTCTTCTTCATTGCTGAGAAGGGGCACAACCCCGATTTCTTTCAGATACATGCGGACTGGGTCATTAACCTTGGCTGAATTGCTGCCTAGGAGCTCTTCATCCGTCAGCTCCGCTTCTTCCTCTTCGTTATTTAAGACACGCGCGCTGGGATTTCCTTCTTTATCCGTAATTGAGATGCCCGCATCCTGGATGCGCTGCAGCAAATCCTCAATCCCATCGGCATCCAAAGTGAAAGGAATGACCAGCTGGTCATTGATTTCATCATCTGTCGCAACCCCTGTCTGCTTGTGGTTGCGGATAAATTCTGCAATTTGAACGTCTAATGTTGTTACTTCTTTTTGTTTTGTAGCCATTCCTACTCCATTCTTCTTTTTTGCTCAATCAAGCGCTCTAGCTCGGACAGGGCTGTATCCGTATCTCCGCTGTGAGAGGCTTCTCGAATCTTCTTACTAATAAACTGATTATGCTTGCGCAAAATCTCCCGCTCTCTGGTTTCTTCCACTTCTTTCAATTCATCTTCTAAAACCTCATCGGGCAAGTCTTCTTCTAAAACGCGGTACCAAGCCTGCTGGACATGATCCGGCAGCTGGGACAAATCCTGCGGTGTCACCTCGCCATTTGCCAGCAAAATCTCATATAAGGCCTGCAATTCTTCCGAGTCAAAGGCAAAGTCTTCTCTCAGCCGGTATTGGTTCAAAATCAAAGGATGATGCATCATGCGGTGGAAAATATGATTTTCCGCCTTCATGAGACGACTCAGCCGATTTGAGGGCGAAAACTGCATGACGACTGGTTGAGACTGCTGAATCGGCGCCTCCTGACTGCGACTAGAGCGCTCAGCCAGTCGGCTGTTATTTACCGTCTGCTCCACCTGCTGATAGTCAAAGTCCGGAAGCAGCTCCGCCAGCATGTAGATGTAGGAGTTCTGCGCTGTGATGGACTTGGTCTTCGCAATAATCGGCGCCATCTTCTCTACAAACTCAATCTGAGCCTGTAGATTTTCAATATTATCTGGTTTCAGATGATGCAGCAGAAACTCCACATTACTTATTCGCGTTTTACTCAGCAAATGCTGCAAATCTTCCTCAGAATTTTTAGCTAGAAATTCATCGGGGTCCAAATTATCTGGAATCCGAACAATTTCCACCGTCATATCTTTCAGCTCATCCAAAGCCTTTGCAGTCGCTGCCTGCCCTGCCCTATCTCCATCGTAAGACAGGATAATCTTCTTGCAATACTTACTCAGATGCTGGACATGCTCAGGTGTCAGAGCTGTTCCCATAGAGGCAACCGCATTTTCAATCCCAGCCCGATAAGCCGCAATTACATCCATGAAGCCTTCCATTAGATAAACCTCATGGCTCTTCTTGATAACCGGCTTGGCCTTATCCAGATGATAGAGCTCGTAGCTTTTATTGAAAATAGCAGTGCTGCGACTGTTTTTGTACTTGGCTTGATGGCCGTCAGTAGCCGTTGCCTGCCAAATCCGTCCGGAAAAAGCCACAATCTGCCCACTGTCATTGGTCAGGGGAAACATAATTCGGTTTTGAAAGGCATCATAGACCAGATTATTCTCCGCCAGATTAAATAGACCCGAGTTCATGATGGTATTCTCATCAAACTTGCCAGCCATACTCTTATGAAGATAATTGCCCTCATTAGGAGCCAGCCCGATTTGAAAATGCTTAAGAACATCATCTGTCAGCCCCCGCTGGTAGAGATAAGCCCGCGCTTCCTCTCCCATCTTGGTCGTCATCAGGACCGCATGGTAAAATTTCGCTGCCTCGGTATGGATATCGTAGAGAGCCTGGTGCGGATGGCTTTGTCTCGGTCGGTCATTGCCCGCTGTCTCTACAGCCAAGGGAATCCCTGCCCGCTCTGCTACAATCTGAACAGCATCCATAAAGGAAACGCCTCGATAATCCTCAATGAATTTGAAGACATCGCCCGACTTGCCGCAGCCAAAACAGTGATAAAACTGCTTGTCCTCTACAACGTTAAAAGAGGGAGTCTTTTCGCCATGAAAGGGACAGAGTCCCAGGAAATTCCGCCCAGCCTTAGTCAAGGCCACTGTTTCTCCTATGACATCGACGATATTGACGCTGTTTTTAATTTCAGAAATGATTTCTTTATCAATCAAGAGACAATACCTCCAATTTATCATAGAATATCATTCTATATTTTATACTAAAATGAAGCAAATGTAAAATATTTGACAAACAAATATCTTGTAGATGTCATATAAATAAGCTATAATATAATCTCATTAATAAATTCTTGAAAGGAAAGAAAGAATGTTAAAGGATCTTAAAGAATTCTTGCTGCGCGGGAACGTGATTGATTTGGCAGTCGGTGTGATCATCGCCAACGCTTTTGGAGCAATCGTCACTTCATTGATTACTGACGTAATCACTCCTCTCTTCCTCAAACCAATTTTGGATGCTGCACACTTGAATCAAATTGCTGATCTGAAATGGAACGGAATTGCTTATGGTAACTTCTTGAGTGCTGTAATTAACTTCTTGGTAATCGGTACTGTTCTTTTCTTCATCGTCAAGTCTGCAGAAAAAGCACAAAGCCTTGCTAAGAAGAAGGAAGAAGTTGAAGAAGCGCCAGCTGGACCAACTGAATTGGAAGTCCTGCAAGAAATCAAAGCTTTGTTGGCTGAGAAAAAATAAAGAGAATTCACTGATGAAAATCAGTGTTTTTTTCTTGCCTATTGCTCACAATCATCCCCTTCTCTCCAAAGAGTGAAAACAAAAAACAGACCGGAGTCTGCTTTTTTGTTCAATTAGAATTTTTTACGTTTACGAGCTGCTTCTGATTTGCGTTTGCGTTTTACAGAAGGTTTTTCATAGAATTCACGTTTGCGTGTTTCTTGAAGAGTACCAGCTTTAGTAACCGCACGTTTGAAACGACGAAGTGCATCATCAAGTGATTCATTCTTGCGTACTACTGTTTTTGACATTTTTTTCACTCCCTTCAAGTCCAAAATCTATATAATCATACCACATATAGAAAAGAGTGTCAAGTATTTTCTGTAAGTATGATGTATCCCCTTTTTATGATACAAACAAGAAAACCAACTGCTCTGCTGCAGCTGGTCTTCTTTTGCTTAGAGGGTTTTACGCTTCTTAGCGGCTTTGGAAAGGGAAATATCCTGTACCTTATCATAGAACAGGAACTGCTGAATAAGCTCCCTGTCAGTCATGTCAGGATTCAAGTCAACAACATAGTCCAGCTTGATAGACTTCTTTTCAGCCGACTTGAGAGATGTCAGTTCGGCTGATTTACAAGTCGTTTCAAAGATAGCATCAAAGAGTACTTCGTAGTCAAAGTCAGCTGGAACCTGAACCTGGACATAACGTCTTGTCGGACTGACTGAAGTAAAGCTCATCTTTTCAAAGAGCATCCAGATGCCTGAAATAGCTAGAGTAAAGACAATTCCCAATGCTACAAAGCCCATCCCCGTTGTAATCCCGATAGCTGTCGCCATAAAGATGGCTAGAAGCTCCTTGGAGCCACCTGCGGCCGACCGGAAGCGAATCAAGCTGAAAGTCCCTGCTACGGCGACACTGGTACCCAGATTTCCATTAACCAAGAAGATGATAATGGAAATAATGGCTGGCAAAAGGGAGAGGGTGACGACAAATTCCTTGGTATAAATGGTTTGGCGCTTATAGACCTTGGCCAATATAATTCCTAAAACCACACTAGTTGCTAGTGAAAAAATCAATGCTAAAGGATTTATCTTGACTTCCGTAGAAGAGTAGATACTGTTAAATAACTGATTGAGCATAGACTACCTCCTTAGGCCTTGACTGTTTGAGTCAGCCTTTCTTTAGTTTTCAGGTAGGCATTGCCGTATTTTGAGAAGGATTGATCTTCAAGACCGTATTTGTTCAGAATATCGGCCAGCCACTGAGGATATTGACCAGGAACCTTGATTTCCATAATCACCTTGTCGTCTTCCAGCAAGGGCAGTCCATAGCGGCCTAAAGCCAAGTCTACATCATAATCTCGGTAGCGGATGTTGGAATCAACTGTCACACGTACCTTTTTATCTTCCAATCCTCTCATAGAGTAGCGGTCATAGCTAATCACCATTTTTGGCTTCAAGTCTATATAGCGCTCCTGTAACTGCTCCACTTCTGCCTTGACCCGGTCATCAGAAATAGTATGGTCTGCCACACCATTCACAATATAGTTCGTCACGGAGAGAGGATTAGAAACCAAACGATATTTGAAGCCTACTTCATCGCGTTTCTTCTTGATTTCCAAGAAAACTTGACTATCATCATTCGGCTGCTCAGCATAAGTCCGCATCCGCATCTTTTCACGACCGCCTTTTCTGGCAATGGAATCCTGAATCATCTGGAACTCATCATTATCAAAATACACATTGGAAATGGTTGATGTCGCATAATCATCTGCGGTGAGGTAAGGTCTCATGTCAGCTTCAAGACGAGCTAGCATTGCTCGGTCAAGAATATACTTCGTTTCGATTCGTTGGAAGTTTGTTTGGATTTGCTTTTGTTTCATTTGAATTCTCCTTTGATTCTACAAATGTAGTTTGTTCTTTTAAAAGAAATAGAGCTTCCGCTCTGCATCCTACAAGCGTCTGGATAGGCTTTGCTTTCTTCTCCTTTCCAAGCAGTATTTTTCAAAAACATTCTACAAATGTAGTTTATAAGTATATTCTACAATTGTCGTTTATGAATGTCAAGAAAAAAGATAAATAATCTTTCAGTTTTTTTTGCATTAGGAAACGAAGTGCAAACTGTAAGCAAAATCGTCCTAAAATAAAGATAAACTGATGACAAACTGCTCTTGGAGGATTGCCAAATCCCCCTTTGAGAAGATAATAAAATTCTACCAATCTAAGCTTTTAAGAAACTTAAACTGGCAGAATCCTTTATTTAATCGTCATCATGGTCATCATCATCGTCCGAATCATCAGTATCTGTCGTATGAGAGGAACTGTTCTGAGACGGAGTTTGAACTGTCGCTGTACTAGCTCCAGTATTCGCTCTGGTCGAGCCCGCTGCTCCCGTATTCCCTGCGCCTGCAGTAGCGCTGTTGTCAGCTGGAGTTGATGCAGCTGATGAGGATGGGCTGACTTCTTTTTCGACCGTTACCGTCTTTTCGACAATAGTATGCTGCTTGGATTTGACTAGTTTTCCATCCTTAGCATTGACAATTGTTTCATGGGCCGTTTGCCCGTGCGAGAAGCGAATCTTATAAGTGTCTTTCTCACGCGCAATCTGGAGGTCTTTAATATCCTTTTCAGAAAGAGACAGCTCTTTTAAGACGGATGCTAGTGCCTGACGCTGACTGAGTCCCTGGGGCTGTTTTTGACCCGCCACAGGTTGGCTTTGTTGAGCAGCTGGGCTTTCTAAGGCAAAGACCGAGCTAGTCAAGAGCAAAAGGAGAGGGACTGCTACTACAAAGGCAGCAGACAGAAACCTCTTAGGCAGGCGGTTATCCATAATACCGACAATCCGCCGCTTGAGATTAAACTTGTCAGAGTAAAAACAAGTCGTCAGAGCAATTGGAGTCTTCTTACTGCGGTCTATCATGGTCAAAATCGTTTCACCATAGAAAGTCCGATACTCTGTATCTCTACAGCTCAGAACATCGTAGTCACAGTACATTTCTCCTGCTTCTTGGGTTTCACGGCAGGCAAAGCGGACAACCGGATTAAACCAGTGCAGACTCTTGGCAAAAATCCCTAAGAGATTGATTAAAACATCTCGGTGTTTGTAGTGGGTCAGCTCATGCTTGAAAATCAGCTGCAGCTCTTCTTCCGTGTAGTCAAGTTCTGGAAGCACGATTAAAATATCTCTGAAACCTAGCAGCATAGGACTTTGGGACATAGGATAGTGGAGCAGACGAATCTGGCCCTTAACTCCCATCTCCTGCTGAACAGCCCGGAGCTGAGCCATTGCTTCTTCGTCCTGAAACTCCGTGCCCCAGCGCTTCAGCATCTTTCTGAAGCGAATATAAGAATAAGCGTATCTTCCTATACTAAAGACAAAGCCAATCAGCCAGATGGCAAAGAGAATCTCAAACCAAGGCAGACCGAGAAAAGCCTCCCACAGATTTGGCTGGGCAGCTTTTTCAACTGCTGGAGAAGCGCCCTGAGCACCACCTGTCTGGGTGGCAGTCACTGCTGTCTGAACTACCGAGCCTGTATTCAGCCGAATCAGGCCTGAGCCGAGCTGAGGACGGAACGGAAACAGAAAACTCAGCAATATCAGAAACCAAATAAAATACTTCACTCTGACCGAAATCTTAGTCTTAAAGGCCGTAAAAAGCAGACTAAGCAAAAGCACCAAAATGGATGTCGACAAACTGGTCAGAAGAAAAGAAAGAAGGAACTGTTTCATGCTTATCCCTCCATCCTACTTTCCTTGGTTGAGCAGACTGCGCAGCTCATCCAATTCATTTTCCGAAAAGGAGTTAGAAGAAAAGAGTGTTTTGACAAACCCGCCCATAGAACGGCCACTGTGACGCTTCAAGAAATCCGAAGCCTCAACTTCCAGATACTCATCTTCTGAGATCAAGGCTGTATACTGCCTTTCACGTCCCTTGCGGACACTTTCTAAAAAGCCCTTCTCCGTCAAGCGAGCCAAGACTGTCAGCAAAGTCTGGGGCTTCCAGTGGTTGTCTGGTCCCAGCTTTTCCATAATACGGGCAGAGGTCGTCGGAGTAGGCAGCTGCCAAATTACCTTTAAAATAGTAAATTCCCCGTCCGGCAAACGTTTAATAGATCTTTTCATCGTTCCCACGCACTTTCTAAATTAATGCTATTTCTAATTTTATTCTACACTTGTCTAATAAAAAAGTCAATCATTATATAAAAAAAGAGTGGGAAATCAATTTTCCTCACTCTATTAGAAAAATAAACTAAGCAGGGTCAGCATCGCCAGCCCTCCTTGCTTAAGCAGGATTTTGGGGTCACTGGTCACTGCACCGTAAGCTGCCACCAAGATGATATAAACCATAAAAATTCCCAGCCAAAACGAACTAGGCTGTACAAAGGCCGCAATCAAGACCAAAACAGCTATCAATCCGTTATAAACTCCTTGGTTTTTGAAAAGTGTATTGACCGACTGCTGCTCCAACTCCTCTTGCGACATACCGAAAACCCGAGCTGTCGCCGCAGAAGTCGTCGCGATGGTCTCCAAGTACAAAATATAGAAAAATTCCAAGGCAACCAAACTTGCCAAAATCAATGTAATAATAGACATTTTACCCTCCTAAAATAAATAACGAAACTTAGTATAACACAGACTGACTGGAACTGCGAAAATCTTGCTCAAAAATGGACATTATGTATAAAAATAAATACTAAAAATACTGAAGAAAAAAAGCGTAGCAGAAATCAGCAATTTCTGACTAGATGTGATACAATCTTTTTTGAAAAATGGAGGTAAATTATGTTAACCTATGATTTAATTGTCATCGGCTTTGGGAAAGCCGGTAAAACATTGGCAGCCAAAATGGCGGCTCAAGGAAAAAAAGTTGCTTTGATTGAGCGAAGCAAGGCTATGTACGGGGGAACCTGCATCAATATCGCCTGCATCCCAACCAAGACCCTGCTTGTCGCAGCTGAAAAAGGCCTGGCTTTCGACCAAGTCATGGCTGAGAAGAATGCTGTAACCAGCCGTCTCAACGGGAAGAACTATGCAGCAATCAGTGGTGCTGGTGTTGACATCATCGATGCGGAAGCTCATTTCATTTCCAATAAAGTCATTGAAATCACAGCTGGCGATGAGAAAGAGGAACTGACTGCTGAAACTATTGTCATCAATACCGGTGCCGTTTCCAATGTCCTGCCAATTTCAGGACTGACTGAGACCGAGCACGTGTATGACTCAACTAGCATTCAAAATCTGAAGGAACTTCCTAAACGTTTAGGAGTTCTGGGCGGCGGTAACATCGGACTAGAATTCGCTGGACTCTACAACAAATTGGGCAGTCAGGTGACTGTGCTGGATGCTGCTCCTGGCTTTCTTCCAAGAGTAGAGCCTTCTATCGCTGCTCTAGCTAAGCAATACATGGAAGAAGACGGAATCCAGCTCTTACAAAATGTACGTACTACTCAGGTTAAAAATGATGGTGCTGAAGTTGTCGTTGTAACAGAGGATGGAGAGTTTCGTTTTGACGCCCTGCTCTATGCTACTGGCCGCAAGCCGAATGTTGAACCACTACAGTTGGAAAATACAGATATCGAGCTGACAGAGCGCGGAGCTATCAAGGTCAACAAGCACTTGGAAACATCTGTACCTGGTGTATTTGCAGCGGGCGATGTCAATGGCGGTCTGCAGTTTACTTATATCTCACTGGATGACTTCCGTATCCTTTATAGCTATCTGGCTGGCGATGGCAGCTACACACTGGAAGACCGTAAAAATGTCCCTACCAGCATGTTCATCACACCGCCTTTGGCTCAAATCGGATTGACTGAAAAGGAAGCCAAAGAGCAAGGCCTGCCGATTGCAGTTAAAGAGATTCCAGTCGCAGCAATGCCTCGCGGACATGTCAACGCTGACTTACGCGGTGCCTTCAAGGCTGTTGTCAACACTGAAACCAAGGAAATCGTAGGAGCGACTATCTTCTCAGCAGGGGCACAGGAAATTATCAATATACTGACTGTAGCCATGGATAATAAGATTCCTTACACCTACTTGAGCAAGCAAATCTTCACCCATCCAACATTGGCTGAAAACCTCAATGATTTATTTGCAATCTAATTTTAAGCCCCTGATGGGGATTTTAAGATGTCTTCAAAACATTTGCTCACATTTCAACCCCTTTTTGTGGTACAATAATGCTAGTTTATTTTAAAAAGATTGAGGAAGATTATGTCTGAACTGTATGATATTACGATTGTCGGCGGCGGTCCAGTTGGCCTATTCGCAGCTTTTTACGCTCATCTGCGCCAAGCCAAGGTTAAAATCATTGATTCCCTGCCTCAGCTGGGCGGTCAGCCGGCCATTCTCTATCCAGAGAAGAAGATTCTGGATGTACCGGGCTTTACCAATCTAAGTGGCGAAGAACTGACTCAGCGCCTGATTGAGCAACTGGAAACTTTCCAGACTGAGATTTGCCTCAATGAAACGGTGCTGGATATCGTCAAAGCGGATGATGGCTTCACCATCACAACTTCTCAAGCACAGCATCAGACCAAAACCATTATCATCGCCATGGGAGGTGGTGCTTTCAAACCGAGAGCTTTGGAGCTAGACGATGCTGAAAACTACAGCAACCTCCACTATCATGTGTCAAGCATCAGCCAGTACGCAGGCAAAAAGGTTGTTGTTCTGGGCGGCGGCGACTCAGCAGTTGACTGGGCGCTAGCTTTTGAAAAGATTGCGGAAACCAGTCTGGTTCATCGTCGGGACAACTTCCGGGCTTTGGAGCATAGTGTAGAAGAACTCAAGGCTTCTAGTGTTGAGATTAAGACACCATTTGTACCCAGTCGATTGGTCGGCGAAAATGGCAAGATTACCCATTTGGAAATCAGCCAAGTCAAGGGAGAGGAAAGTCAGCTTCTGCCTCTGGATCATCTCTTTGTCAACTACGGTTTTAAATCCTCTGTCGGCAATCTCAAAGATTGGGGCTTGGAGCTCAACCGTCACAAGATTTTGGTAAACAGCAAGCAAGAAACTTCTGTGCCAGGTATCTATGCAGCTGGAGACTGCTGCAGCTACGAGGGGAAGATTGACCTGATTGCAACTGGGCTAGGTGAGGCACCTACTGCTGTCAACAATGCCATTAACCATATCTATCCTGAGCAAAAAGTCCAACCCAAACATTCTACAAGCCTATAAAAAAACAGCTGCCGAGCTCAAGCTCAGCAGCTTTTATAATTCATCTGCGATTTTATTGATTTTTCTCAAGCGATGATTGACACCGCTCTTAGTCAGTGGCCGGCTCAGACTATCAGCTAGCTGCTGGATGGAGTAGTCTGGATGTTGGATACGAAGCTGGGCTACCTCCTGCAGGTCTACAGGTAAACTCTCTATACCAATATTATCGCTGATTTTGGCAATATTATTGATAGTTTTCATACTGGCTGTGACCGTGCGGGCGATGTTCGCTGTCTCCGCATTATTAGCGCGGTTGAGGTCATTGCGCGCTTCCCGCATGAGCTTAAGAGACTCAAACTCAGCCATGGCTTCCATAGCCCCGATGACAATGAGAAAATCCATGATGTCTTCAGCACGCTGCAGATAAGTGACAGCCCCCTTCTTACGCTCAATGGTCTTGGCATCCAGTAGGAAACGACGCATCAAAGCAGCCAAATCCTCAGCATGATCCAGATAAACGGACAGAATTTCCAGCTGGTACTTACCTGAGTCTGGCTCCCGCATGCTGCCATTTGAGAGAAAGGCTCCCCGGAGGTAGGCTCGGCTAGCTTCGTCATCTGACAAAATGGCCTGGTCAATCCCTGCCTCGATACCAAAAAAGGAGTCAGCCAAGTGCAGATCAGATAGGATTTCTTCTACTTTCTGATCCAGAAATACTGTGTATACACGGTTCTTGCGTAGATTGGTCTTCTGATGGTGACGGATTTCTGACTTGACCTGATAGAGGTCCGACAGCAACTCATAGAGATGACGGGCAATCTTGGCATTTTCTGTTGTGACTGATAAGGTCAAACCACTGCTGGCCAAGCCCAAACTGCCAGACATCTTGATCATGGCTGACAGCTCATTTTTATCTCTGCTTGCCAGACTTAGCAATTCTTCTTTTACTTTTACTGTAAAGCTCATTTACGTACCTGTATAATCTGCATCAATTCGTCAACGACCAACTCACCATCATGGAACGCTCCGCCATTTTCTAAACGAAGAAAGTTCGAAGAAATAACGCGCGGAACCTGCTCCTGGAGTCCTTGAAAATCATGCTCCACCTGTATCAGATATTCGTCAAACTGATTACTGTCCATGTACTCGTGAGGGACATGTTCGATATTAACCAAGACTGTATCTACAAACTTCCTGCCTAGATGGCGATGCAGTACTTGGACGTGGTCGCTGTCTGAAAAATGCTCTGTTTCACCTCGCTGGGTCATGATATTGCAAACATAGGCCACTTCTGCTTTGGTATCCAAAAGAGCCTGGCCGATTTCCTCGATAACGAGATTAGGCAAGATTGAGGTAAATAGCGAACCTGGTCCCAGAACCACCATATCGCTTTCCAGGATACTTTCAACCACCTTTTTGCTAGCAGCAGGCTTCTTGTCATCATAGGTATTGGTCACATAGACCCGCTCAATCATTCCGCTCTTACTGGTCAGATTGCTTTCACCGACAACTTCCGTCCCATCTGCAAACACAGCATGCAGAGTTAGGGGAGTGTCGCTAGAAGGGTAAATTTTTCCTGTCGTATGGAAGAACTTGGTCAAAAGCTGCATGGCGTTATAGGTTGAGCCCTGCATTTCAGAAATACCGGCAATAATCAGATTGCCCAAAGGATGCCCCGCTAGAACGCCGTCTCCTTCCGCAAAGCGATACTGAAAGACCTTCTCATAGAATTTTGGCATGTCAGACATGGCTACCAGAACATTTCGAAGGTCACCTGGCGGAGTCAGCTGCTGGATGTTTTTCCGCAGCTCACCAGAACTGCCGCCATCATCTGCTACTGTGACAATGGCTGTAATCTCTACGTCCTTTTTACGCAGGCTGTCTAAAATAACTGAAATCCCTGTTCCACCGCCAATGACTGTAATTCGTGGCTTTCTCATGAGCGGTTCACCGTTTCTTTCCGACGGTTTTTGTCGCGGTGGCTGGCATTGACCGGCCAATTTTTAGCCAAATCATCTGCTAAGCGCTGAGCAAAGGCTACACTGCGGTGCTGACCACCCGTACAGCCCACAGCGATAGTCAGGATAGACTTTCCTTCCTTCTGATATCCCGGCAAAATAGGCTCAATCAAGCCTAGCAAGTTCTTGTAAAATTCTTCTGACTCGGCATGGTTCATGACATAGTCAAAGACATCCTTGTCCAAGCCTGTCTGATTGCGTAGCTCAGGCTTATAGTAGGGATTAGGCAGAAAGCGCACATCAAAAACCAAGTCTGCATCCAAAGGCAGACCGTATTTGAAACCAAAACTCATGACCTCAATGCGGAAACTATGCATGTCAGCCTGATTTGAAAATTGCTCAGAGATGGTCTTTCTGAGCTCCCGTGGTGTCAAATCTGTTGTGTCCACAACATTTTGGCTAAGATTTTTCAGAGGAGCTAAAAGTTCGCGCTCCAGTTTAATCCCATCTAAAATCCTTCCATCAGCTGCCAACGGATGGCTGCGACGCGTTTCCTTGTAACGAGCCACTAACTCCTTATCCGCCGCATCTAGGAAAAGAATCTTAAAATCAATATTCTCATTTTGCTCTAATTCATCCAAAACGTTCTGAATTTGCAAAAAGAAGGAACGGCTGCGCATATCGACAACCAGAGCCAATTTATCATTGTCAGTAGTCCCTTCGACCAGCTGCAAGAACTTCGGCACCAGAGTTGGCGGCATGTTATCAATGGTAAAATAACCTAAGTCTTCAAAAGACTGGATGGCTACGGTTTTCCCCGCCCCGCTCATTCCAGTCACAATGACAAGCTGAATTTTCTTCTCAGACATAATAATCCTTTCATCAGATAGAATCCGTCAAAGAGTGGTTTTCCCCTGCTCTTTTTTAGAGAATCTCGGCAATAACCTCAATCTCAATTTTCACATCTTTAGGCAGGCGAGCCACTTCGACTGCTGAACGAGCTGGAAATGCTTCTGTAAAGGCCGTTTTGTAAACTTCATTAAAGGCCACAAAATCATTGATATCACTCAAGAAGCAAGTAGCCTTGACTACATGGTCAAAATCTGTTCCAGCGGCTTCCAAAATGGCTGAAACATTTTTCAGTACCTGCTGGGTCTGCTCTTCAATAGTCGTCCCAACAATTTCTCCAGTCTCAGGAGACAGGGGAATCTGCCCACTCGCAAACAAAAGATTGCCCACAATTTTTCCTTGAACATAAGGTCCAATCGCTGCTGGTGCTTTATCTGTATGAATCGTTTTTGCCATAATTATCACTTCTCCTACTTATTTTTTTCATTATACCATAAAAAGATGGGGGTGACCATGTTAGTCTTACTCCCATTGACTTTTTCCTTATTTTTATTTATGATAGAAAAATAGAGAAATCAAAACCTCGGTTTTGGACTGGTTCGAAAACTTCCCAGAATAAAAAACTAAGTGCCTTTATATTGTATTTAAAATGTCTTGCGCATAGTTTTTTTGCTGTCTCCTCGATTAGGCTGACAGTTAAGAGGTTGGGACCGATTGTCTCAACCTCATTTTTATATAGGCAAAGGAGAACTCATGAAAAGAAAAATCATTATCGACTGTGACCCTGGTATAGATGATAGTCTAGCCCTAATTTATGCCATTCAACATCCCGATTTAGAAGTTGTAGCACTGACCATCGTCGCTGGAAATGTCCCAGTGGACCTTGGTGTTGAAAATGCCTTTAAAATATTAGAAAAACTGAACCGGCTAGATATACCAGTCTATGCAGGGGCAGAAAAACCTCTAGTCCGCGATTTCGTTTCAGCTCAGGATACCCACGGTATGGATGGTTTAGGCGAGAGCGAAATCAATCGAACAAGCAATTGTCAGCCCCAGCCTCAGAAAGCCTCTGAATTTCTGGCTACCTATTTCCAGAAGGCTCAGGACACTTCCCTAATCACCTTGGGACCATTGACTAATCTAGCACTGGCTATAAAGCAAAATCCCCAAATTGGAAAACATATCAAACGCTTTGTCAGCATGGGCGGCAGCTACAAATCTCATGGCAACTGCTCACCTGTAGCCGAGTATAACTACTGGTGTGACCCACACGCCGCTCAATTTGTCTATCAAAAGTTAGGCCGAAAAATCGAGATGGTGGGACTGGATGTCACACGCGCCATCGTCCTCACCCCCAATCTATTAGAGTACATGCGTTTCCTACAGCCAGAAGTAGCTGAGTTTGTCGGCCGTATCACGCGTTTCTACTGGGACTTCCACTGGGAATATGAACACATCATCGGCTGTGTTATCAATGATCCCCTGGCTATTGCTCATTTTCTGCATGAGGACCTTTGTATGGGCTTCGACTCCTATGTTGAAGTCGTAACCGAAGGCATTGCTCTTGGACAGACTGTGGTTGATGCTTATGACTTCTATCATAAACCAGCCAATGCCTATATTGCAACTCAAGTCAGTCCCTCACTCTTCTTCCAAGACTTCTTAGCTATCCTCCTGAATCAGCCTAAGGAAACGATTGCTCAAGACCTATCATCACTTTTATGAGGAAAATTTTATCATGAAAAAATCGACACCCCTTATCCTAAGCTTCTTGTCTATCTGTATCGCTCTTAACTATGTGGGAGCTAATATTGCACTTTTTCTGAAATTACCTATCTATCTAGATACCTTTGGAACGATTCTAGCTAGCTTAACCTTAGGGCCTCTTGCTGGGGCTGGCGTTGCCTTTCTCAGCGCCCTCATTGGCTGGATGACAACCGATATCTTTTCTCTCTACTACTCGCCAGTCGCTATCATCATTGCTCTTTCAGCAGCTTGGTTTTTTAAAGAAAAAGGAAGCTTAAAGCTCAGTCTTCTCTGGAAAACCCTTTTGGTAGCCCTTCCGGGTACCCTAGTAGCCTCTGCAATCACTGTCCTGCTCTTCGGAGGCATAACATCCAGCGGATCCAGCCTCATAGTCCAAGCCCTGCGGGGAATGGGAGTCAACCCCGTCCTTAGTATCGTCCTCGTCCAAATACTGACTGATTATGCAGACAAGCTTATCGTTCTAGGTGTCTGCCTAGCTACTCTCCCTCGAATAAAAGCAGTCAGTCCTAAAATCTTTGCTTAAAACAAAGATTAATTACCTTAACGAATACATCTTTAGCACAAAAAAGCAGCTGAGCAGGAATTATTCCTGCTCAGCTGCTTTTTATCTTATTCCTCTTCCGCTTTTGCTAATGCTTCTCTTTCCAGACGCAGCTTGCGTTTGGGGTTGAGTTTATTAAAGAGCTCTTCTAGCTTTTCTGCATTCCAGACATCGGCTGCAGAGACAAAGTTTCCATTTTCATCTCGGAAGGATATTGGTTTATCACCCATTGCAAGCCTCCTTAGTCAACGAATTCAAATTCAAACTTGCCGATGCGGACCAGGTCACCATCCTTGGCTCCGCGAGCACGAAGGGCTTCATCAACGCCCATACCACGAAGTTGACGGGCAAATTTCATGACTGCTTCATCGCGGTCAAAGTTGGTCATATTAAAGAGTTTCTCAAGCTTGTCACCTGACAGCACCCAAGTCGCATCATCATCACGAGAAATTTCAAAGGCTGGTGCTTCCTCGTCAAAGCCATAGTAAGCTTCTTCTTCCATTTCAGACTCATCATAGAGCAAGAACTCTGGTGTCTTATCCAGTAATTCTGCGGTCGCATCCAAGAGGGTCGCAAGTCCCTGCTTGGTCAAGCTAGAAATCGGGAAGATTTGCGGTAAGTCCGCAAACTCATCATAATTAGCTGCTAACTTCTCTTTGAATATCTTAAGATTTTCAGCGCTATCTGGCATATCCATCTTGTTGGCAACAATAATCTGCGGGCGCTCCATGAGACGAAGATTGTAGGATTCCAACTCTTTATTGATAGCCAGATAGTCCTCATAAGGGTCACGTCCCTCACTAGCTGACATATCGATGACATGCAGGATGACCCGTGTCCGCTCAATATGACGGAGAAACTGGGTTCCCAGTCCCACTCCTTGGCTAGCCCCCTCAATCAAACCCGGCAGATCTGCTACTGCAAAGGACTCTCCAGAGTGAGTGCGAACCATGCCTAGATTAGGCACGATTGTTGTAAAATGATAAGCACCAATCTTAGGCTTAGCTGCTGTAATAACACTAAGCAAAGTGGATTTCCCGACAGATGGGAATCCGACCAGACCAACGTCTGCTAGGACCTTGAGCTCCAGCAGAAGCTCTCGCTCTTGACCCGGTTCTCCGTTCTCAGAAATCTCTGGAGCAGGATTTTTAGGCGTTGCAAAGCGAATATTTCCACGACCGCCTCGGCCACCACGCGCTACGATAAATTCTTGACCATTTTCTACCAAGTCCGTCAGCACCTTGCCCGTCTCCGCATCACGAACTGTCGTCCCCTGAGGCACACGAACAATCAAGTCCTCAGCTCCACGACCATGCATTCCTTTGGTCATGCCCTTTTCACCAGACTGAGCCTTGAAGTGGCGATTGTAACGAAAGTCCATCAGGGTACGCAGGCCCTCGTCTACAACAAAAACAACATTGCCGCCACGGCCACCATCGCCACCCCAAGGGCCGCCGTTAGGAACATATTTTTCACGGCGAAAGGCCACCATGCCATCACCACCATTGCCAGCCTTAACTTGAATCTTGGCCGTATCTAAAAACATACTCATTTTTTCTATTCTCTTTTTCTAGTCTAAAAAAACGCCCTGAAGCGTTTGGATTAAAAGATTGCGCTGAGAGCAGAAGCAAAAATCGCTCCGACTGTCACGATAAGCATGATAATCACGACCAGCATCGTCAATTTTTCAAATCCTGTTTTTTTGCGTTGTCCGTTATCTCCAAAAGCCACGATAACACCTCTATCCTTTAAAAATTACTAGGTCTATTCTAACACGATTGCTCCGTTTTTTCAAATGGAAAAGCATGTAAAAAGGCTTTAAGAGAAAACTCTTAAAACCTTTGAATATTATCTAGTCTTTTTTTGAAGAAAGACATAGCTTCCAAAGCCAACTAAGATTGCCAAACCTGCAACTGACAGCCAAAGTGTCGTTTCTTGACCAGTCTTAGGCAGAACTTTTTTGTTGCCTCCTGCAGCACCTGGATCATTGGTACCGTTGTTTGAATTGTTATTTCCATTTCCTGGATTGTCTGTTCCTCCCTTTGGATTGTCGGAACTGTTACCAGGGGTATTATTTGGGTTGTTGTTTGGATTATTATTTGGGTTATTGTTAGGGTTGTTATTTGGATTGTTTGGATTGTTGTTATTTCCAGGGTTAGGTGGCTGAACTGCCTTGCCTGGATCATTACCTCTATAGGTATTTGTAAAGACTGGATCCAAATCATATTTAACAGATCCCAAAAACTCACCATTCACATCTTTAACAGTAACTGTCAGCTGAGCTTCCTTGTCATCATAGATGTAGTTAGCATCATTGCCCGGAATTTCCTTGATGCTGTAGCGGTAAGTACCAGCTGCACTATAGTTCAAGGCCTTGAAGTTGATAGATCCATCCGCTTCATTGGTCACTGTTTGAAGCAAATTACCGTTTTCATCAAAGAGACCAAAGGTAAACTGACCCTTTTCTAATTCTTTGTTAACAAGCTTTTTCTGAGCCTGAATCTTCACATCTTTTGCTAAAACTGCGCTTCCTTTACCAGAACCGTCTTCCAAGCGGACTGACTTAGTAATAGTACGCTCTGGGAAGCCTTTAGCTGTCCATGATAACTTGTTGTTAACCACATCACCCACTTTTGTACCTTCTGGTACGCGAGTAGAGTACTCGATGTACATTGGCCAGTTGTAGTTATCACCAAAGTTGATGGTAAAACCGTTAGCATCGCCATTGGCGTTTTGGGTTAGGACTGCCTTGTTAGTAAAGTTATCCAAAACAGGCAGAGTCAGCAAGTGCGCTTCATTGCGGATACCGCCTTCTACAGGAGCATAACGAACTGCACGCAGAGTACCCGGTACCAGTGTCAGACCATCACCAAAGTTGTCTGAAATTACCATGTTACGAAGCATGTCCTGTCTTGCATTCAGGATAATACGCCACTTGACAATGCTTGGATCGCTACTGTCTTGATAACCATATTTCATTTCATATTCACCAGCAGTTCCATCTTCCTTTTGGTATTGGAAAGAAAAGTCTGTCTGGCCAAATTTGAAAGCAACTGGACCTGATTCTTTAACTTTTTCGTTATTCATTCGTACATTAAAAGTCAGAGAAAGCTCTTTCTTTTGTGTATAGTTTGTGAAGTAGTTACTGAAGGTTACTGTAACCGAATGGGTCGCTGGATCAGTTTGAGCTGTACCGACTAACTCTCCCGTATGATTAACAACATCATAGACATCGAAGTTTAAGGCAGTAATCAGACTTAATTCTTCCGGAAGTTTAAAAGTCAGGGTATCCCCTTCAGCGATCGTTTGAGCCGCAGGAAATGTGAAGTTGGTTGTTACAGACAAGGTTTCATTAGTCTTAACAGTTGAGTCACTTGTTAATGGCTCACCATCCTTAGTAATGCTGGTTTGCTGACTGTATTCAGTTACTTCAGAAGCCTGAGTTCGAGCAGCAAAACCTAAACCTGTAACAATAGCTGTTAATAAGATAAGAATTTTAAAAATAATTGTATTTTTATTTTTCATCTTTTTCTCCTTTCGTAGCTTATTATACCAAGAGTATTGCAATTTATCAACATTTTGTATCAAAGTGTTTAAATATTCACACAAATGTAAAAAAACCAAGACGTTATGTCTCAGTTTCTTTACTTTTTATTACTCAATTCCAATTTCATCTCGAACAACATTGGCAATGGTATCTACATAATAATTTACTTCTTCGTCAGTCGGTGCTTCAGCCATGACCCTCAGCAGAGGCTCTGTTCCGCTCGGACGAACCAAAATCCGGCCATTACCAGCCATTTCGGCTTCCATTCTCTCAATCACCGTCTTGATAGCAGGGACTTCCATCGCCTTATCCTTCATGCTGTTTTCCACACGGATATTGACTAGTTTCTGCGGATAGATGGTTACTTCAACGGCCAATTCGGATAGTTTCTTACCTGTTTCCTGCATGACCTTGGTCAATTGCACAGCTGAAAGCTGACCGTCACCTGTCGTATTGTAGTCCATGATGATAACATGTCCAGACTGCTCACCACCAAGATTATAACCATTCTTACGCATTTCCTCTACTACATAGCGGTCACCAACTGCTGTCACAGCCTTTTGAATACCTTCGCGATCCAAAGCCTTATGGAAGCCTAGGTTGGACATGACAGTCGTAACAATGGTATTATGCGCCAGCTCGCCTTTCTCAGACAGGTACTTACCGATGATGTACATAATCTTGTCACCATCTACTAGCTCACCATTTTCATCCACTGCAATCAAGCGGTCACTATCTCCATCAAAGGCCAGACCAATCGCTGCACCAGACTCACGAACAACTTCCTGCAAAGCTTCTGGATGCGTAGAGCCAACATTCAGATTGATATTGAGGCCGTCTGGATTTTCTCCGATAATCGTCAACTGTGCGCCGAGATCCGCAAAAATCTGACGGGCGCTGGTAGAAGCCGCACCGTTGGCCGTATCTAAGGCCACATGCATTCCTTCTAGTTCCAAGCCAGTTGAAACCAAGTATTGTTGGTACTTGCGCAGTCCTTCTGGATAGTCAACCAAGTCACCTAAACCTTCGGCGCTTGGACGTGGCAAGGTGTCTTCTGCTGCGTCCAACAAAGCTTCGATTTCCAATTCACGCTCATCATCCAGCTTATAGCCGTCACCACCAAAGAATTTGATACCATTATCCAAAGCTGGATTGTGGCTGGCAGAAATCATGACTCCTGCGCTAGCTTTCTCTGACTTAACCAGATAAGCTACACCAGGCGTTGCAATGACACCCAGCTTATAAACATGAATCCCAACGGACAAAAGTCCTGCAACCAAGGCGCTTTCCAGCATTTCTCCTGAAATTCGAGTATCCCGGCCAACAAAGACCCGAGGAACTTCACTTTCGTGCTGGCTCAGAACATAACCACCAAAGCGACCGAGTTTAAAGGCCAATTCCGGCGTTAATTCCACATTTGCTTCTCCGCGAACACCATCGGTTCCAAAGTATTTACCCATTATAAATAGTTTCCTTTCATAAGACCTGGATGTAAAGATTTAGGCTGCAAGCAAGGCAGACCGCTTTAATCCAAGTTTATTTTCAAAATTTTATTTAGTTTTTATTTGATGAGCTCGTATTTGAGCTACTGTTAGAGGAGGACGAGCCTGAGCTGTCTGCTGTTTTAGTGTTGACACGCATAGTCGTTTCAAATGGTGTCACCACGCTTGGCATGACATTTCCCTGACCATCCACAGCCTGCAGCGGTACTGTCCCGCTATAGTTACCAGTGATAATGACATTGGTCGGGAGAATGGCCACGACAGACTCTATCTTAGACAGGGTCTCCTCGTCACTGGTAACTGTAGCTTCCTTATTTTCCAAGGTCACACCACTGATAGACACATTTTCAGCCACCTGGCTGTCTGTAATGAGGTAGCGAACTTCAACCTTCTTGCTGGCCTTTTTACCAATCTTAACAGAAATCTTCTGCGGAGTGACTGTAGCAGTCAGACCGCTCGGTAGGTTTTCCACTTTTAGCGGAATCTCTACTGTGCCTTCTGTAGCCTTGGAAAGATCAGCAACGACTCTAAATTTTCGAGTGCTTTCCTGCATTTCACTGGCTAGATTGACCCGGTTGGAGCCTGTCAGAGCGACGGAAACTTCAGAAGTGAAACCGCTGATAAAGTAATTCTCACTGTCATATTTGATGTCAATCGGCACATTGGAAACCGTATTGGTATAAGTTTCAGATGTGACCTGTCGAACTCCAGTATTGTTTTGATAACTGCTGGAGGTTGCATAGACAAAAAGCACTAGGGCAAAGAAAAACGAAGAGATGATATAAAGAATTTTTTTACGTTTTTTCATTTCTTCCATCCTCCCATGAAGCGTTTTTTCAAACCCGCTGGCTTGTCCTGCTCTGATAAGAAGACCTTTCTCAGCTCTGTCTCAAACTCATCCAAAGTCAAATCATGCTTGAAAATCCCATTGTGTGTGGTGGAAATACCGCCTGTTTCTTCTGAAACAACAAAAGTAAACGCATCGGATACTTCAGACAGGCCAATAGCTGCGCGGTGCCGGGTTCCAAACTCCTTAGAGATACCACTGCTTTCTGTCAGAGGCAGGTAGGCACAGGAAGCCGCAATCTTATTGTTTTTTATGATGACAGCTCCATCATGCAATGGCGTATTGGGGATAAAAATGTTGATTAGCAGCTCTCCAGACACATCTGCATCCAAAGGAATCCCTGTTGCAATGTACTCCTGCAAGGTGCGGGTTCCCTGAATGGCCACCAAAGCCCCGATTTTCCGCGGACTCATATAGGCAACAGACTTGACAAAGGCCTGAACCATTTTTTCTTCGTTACTGATGGGCGTCGCAGAAAAGATATCCGTTGCTCGGCCAAGCTTTTCCAATCCTGCCCGAATCTCAGGCGAGAAAATCACCACGGCCGCAATGACCCCGTAAGTGATGACCTGATTAATCAACCAAGAAATGGTGGTAAAGCCGATGATATTGGCAAAAAACTGTGCCAAGATAAAGAAGAGCACCCCACGGACCAGAATCATAATCTTGGTACCAGCAATGGCCTTGATTAGATAATATAGAATCCATGCGACGATAACGACGTCAATAATATTAATTACAATCCTCCAGGGGTCAGAAAACAAACTGGCCCAATATTGGAGATTGGTTAGTTGTTGAAAATTCATACTTAGACTTCCTACTCCTCTACAAGCAAAATCAAACAGCTGTAGCAACAAATCGAACTTATTAAACCTAGTATCAGCCTGATTTTATCTTGTAATAAGAGTTTACTCAATTAACTTCTCTCTTTTTATTTTACAGTGGGTCTTAATGCTTAAAGACTTACCAACCCATTATATCACGTTTGTCAATATTTTTCTGTAACCTTCTTTACTTTTTTATGATAAAATATTTCTTATGAAGATAAATACAGCATTGGGCCTCTTGGCAGGCAAGTCCTCCCACTTTGTTCTCAGCAAAATGGGGCGTGGATCGACTCTGCCAGGGAAAGTTGCCCTGACATTTGATAAAAATATTTTACAAAACCTAGCGAAGAACTATGAGGTCGTGGTTATTACCGGAACCAATGGTAAAACTCTGACTACAGCTCTGACGGTAGGCATTCTCAAGGAAGCCTTCGGACAAGTGGTGACCAATCCCAGCGGTGCCAATATGATCACTGGGATTACGACAACCTTCCTGACTGCTAAAAAAGGCAAATCTGGCAAACATATCGCTGTGCTGGAAATAGATGAAGCCAGCCTATCTCGGATTTGTGATTATATCAAGCCTAGCCTCTTCGTTTTTACCAATATTTTCCGAGACCAAATGGATCGCTATGGCGAGATCTACACGACCTACCAGATGATTCTGGATGCTGCAGCTAAAGTGCCTGAAGCAACTGTACTGATGAATGGTGACAGCCCCCTCTTTAACTCCGTAAGCCTGAAGAATCCTGTACGCTACTATGGATTTGATACCGAGAAAGGCCAAGCTCAGCTGGCTCACTACAATACAGAGGGCATTCTCTGTCCCAAGTGCGAGCATATCCTCAAATACGAGCTCAACACTTATGCCAATCTGGGGGCTTATATCTGTGAGGACTGCGGCTTCAAGCGTCCTAAGCTTGACTACAGCCTGACCGCTCTCAAAACACTTGAGCATAACCGCTCGGCCTTTACCATTGATGGTCAAGACTATCAAATCAATATCGGCGGTCTTTATAATATCTACAATGCCTTGGCCGCTGTATCAGTGGCTCAGTTCTTTGGCGTTGAGCCGGCTACTATCAAGGCTGGCTTTGACAAGAGCCGTGCTGTCTTTGGCCGTCAGGAAACTTTTAAAATCGGCGATAAGGAATGTACCTTAGTCTTGATTAAAAATCCGGTCGGAGCCACCCAAGCTTTAGATATGATTGGACTTGCACCATTTGACTTTAGCTTGTCTGTCTTACTCAATGCCAACTATGCGGACGGCATTGACACCAGCTGGATCTGGGATGCTGACTTTGAGAAGATTTTAGAGATGGAGATTCCTCATGTCATTGCAGGTGGTGTGCGCCACTCTGAGATTGCTCGTCGTTTGCGGGTAACGGGCTATCCAGCAAATCAGATTACTGAAGTCAAAGATTTGGAAGCAGTTTTTAAGACCATTGAGCAGCAAGAAACCAAGCATGCCTATATCTTAGCAACTTATACTGCCATGCTGGAATTCCGCGAGCTACTGGCAGAGCGTCAAGTGGTCAGAAAGGAGATGAACTAATGGTTTACAGATCCCTCACTTCTCCTGAAAACAAGGATTACCGTTACGATATTAAAATTGCCCATCTCTATGGCAATCTCATGAATACCTACGGCGACAACGGCAATGTTCTCATGCTCAAGTATGTGGCTGAAAAGCTAGGTACTAGAGTTGAAGTCGATATCGTCTCTCTAGAAGATGACTTTGACAAGGACAGCTACGACATCGTCTTCTTTGGCGGAGGTCAAGACTATGAGCAAACGATTGTGGCTCGTGACTTGCCGTCTAAAAAAGAAGCTTTGGAAAGTTTTATCAATGAAAATGGCGTTGTGCTAGCTATCTGCGGTGGTTTCCAACTCTTAGGCCAATACTATATAGAAGCTTCTGGCCGACGAATCGAAGGTCTGGGCATCATGGGTCACTATACCCTCAACCAGACCAATAATCGCTATATCGGTGACATCAAGATTCATAACGAAGAATTCGATGAAACCTACTACGGCTTTGAAAATCACCAAGGACGGACTTTCCTCGCTGACGATGAAAAACCTCTGGGCAAAGTCGTCTATGGAAATGGCAACAACCAAGAGGATGGTTGCGAAGGCGTTCATTATAAAAATGTCTTTGGCTCCTACTTTCACGGCCCTATCTTGTCCCGCAATGCGAACTTGGCCTACCGTCTGGTGACCACTGCTCTGAAAAACAAGTATGGCTCAGATATTGAACTGGCGGCTTATGAAGATATCCTAGCCCAAGAAATCCCAGAAGAATATGGAGATATCAAGAGCAAGGCAGAGTTTGAATAGATAAACAGGAGAATCACTATGAAAGAAAAATTGCACTATATCCTGCTTTTAATTACCGTTCTATTAGTTGCTGGTATTTCCTTGGCCAATATGCAGAGTGTCAATGTTAGCTTTATCCTATTTAGCTTCAAACTTCCCTTAATCATATTGATTTTGGTCTCAGTGCTCCTAGGCTCTGTCACGACCTTTCTCATCAGCATGCTAAAAAACTTCTCGCTGAAAAAAGAGCTTAAGAAAACCAAAGAAGCACTTAAAAATTCCCATACAGAAAACTAGGTTGGAAATTATTCCAGCCTAGTTTTTTTGTATTTTCTTTTTATGAAATTTTATTGTATCTATTCTTTCTATATCTTTCAACAGCCATAAACCATCTAACCATATTGTTTTGCCATAATAACAGAACTGCTGCAGCTGGTAAAATACCCATAAAGCTTAAAGTGATAATCTCACTGCCGATAGGTGTTCCTATCATATTAAAAACTAGAATAGATATGACTAAAATTGGACCAATCAGTCCCATTAAAGCCATAAATACTGTGAAAATCCAAGCGAATATCTTCTTGCCAAGAGTAACCTTCTTATCGCCAAAATTACCCCAAATAAGATTAGTATCAACTGCCCGTCTAAAATTTTCTTTACTGGTTGGCTGTGCCAACTTAACATTCTTATAAAGGGCTCGCTCTACTATGACCAGCAAAAGAGTACCTTCCAGAAACCAAACAATTAGAAAATAAACCAAAGTACCATAGCCATAGACACCACCAAACAATCGTGTCTCAGGAAAAAGCTGCATCGCACCACTAAAAGCAATCAGAAATGATGTAATTAAAATGATTTGTTTTCGATTGCCACGCGATGCCTCTGTATTCAATAGTTTACTTTTAGGAGCTGCTAAGGGATCTCTCGGCTTTTCTACATTTACATAAATAGCCTGACCATCACTTTCCCCTATATAAATAACTTTCCTAAAAAACATCCTTCATCCTTTCCTCTCTATATACCAACAATTAAAACAAGTCAGGTTGATATAGTTCTCAGCATTTTCTTTTCTTCCTCTTTTTAAACTGATAATAAATAAAACTCCCCGTAGCATCCAAGACAATCGTATAGCCAAAAATTCTAATAAACCATATTAGCCAAATCGGACTATTTTCAGCATCTATATGCAATAATTGCAAACAAGCAATAATACCAAGAAATAGAATAACCTCTGTAATCAAACGGGGCTTAGTCTTTTTGAAATCTAAAGTTTTTAAAAAACTCTGATTATATAATTCTTCTGGTACTTCTTCCCAGTAAGTCTTATCTTTCGCTCTCAACTTAAGTAAATATCCGACTTCGACAATGAGTCTCGAGAAAGCTGATATAAACACTAGATTACCAAAAATACCTAATATTTGCTTAGAATAACCGGATATCCAACCAACCATCATTCCCCCAAGCAAGGTAGCTCCTAGAATTATCCAGATAGAGGGTTTACTATAGACACTCAAAGCAGCAACATAGTTGGCATTAGTCCGTTGCTCGGAAAAGCCTGTTTCTAATTGTTTCTTTAGCCATCTTACATTATAAAGGATTAAACCCAAAAATAGAATCAGAGAACTAAGCCCAAAAATAATGGTATATATAAAAGAATTTCTCAATAAATTATTAGTGAGTACAACAATAACATAATCCGTTAAAACTAATGACAGAAGTAATCCATTAATCATTGCAAAAAGCATGGCTGTGCCAAAAAATTGATGCCTATAAATCAATTTTTGATTGAAAGAAATAACTTGACATATCAGCATAAAAAGAAGGTATACGCAAAAAAATAGGAATATAAGATTAGAAAAGGGATTCAATTTGAGTTGATCTTTTATAAAATAATACACATGCGACAAGGCAATACTTAAGGCAAATATACCGGACCAGGCCAAGCCAAGCATCCCAACAGAAGCTCGTGTCGCACCTAGTGATTGAAAGTAGTTCTTGTTTAATTCTTCTGGTCCTAAAACTATATTTTTTTCACTCATTTTCTACCTCAAAAAATTTGGCCTTTGTATCTCTAAAAGCATTTTTTTAATTCTGCTAGACATACAGACATTACATGGTTTGATCTCAACTGGTTTATGACAACCGAACCAATTGGTAAAATAGGGTTATTATTTTCCATTTTCATTCTCCAATTCATAATTTAATTTATCTAAAATTTTATTATTTATAACAGTTTTGACTATGCCATTCCATATAATATTTGGAACCAAAGAAAGTAGTATAGCAAGTACAACTAATTTTATTATAAACTCTATAATTGTACTTGGCATAAAATAAAACCAATAAACAAAAGGAATAACTGCAAAGACAATAAACAAAACTACTAAGATGTTTGCAAGATAAGGTGTTTTTATCTGTTTCAAAACATCATTATGTTTTAAAGTTATATCGTGTATAACTTCAAAATATTCTTTCTGGACAGTACTACTAGGAGCTTCAATCAAAGGATAAGTATTTCTAATTGAAACCATCCATAGTTCAAAAAGTATAAAAAACCAAATTCCTAAGATCATCGGCAATAGAAAAGAAAAAAAGCCGAACTCTTTTTGAGGAACAATGTAATTATCAGAATAACCAGCGATAAAAGCCATAATCGGGACAATCAATAATGGCGAAGACATCCAAGTTAATCTGCTAATTTTCTTAGCTATGTTTTGGTGATTCCCTATGCTTTCCTTATCTAGCTTTCTCCAAACAACATCTCCTGATAAAAAATAGTACTCTGCAGCTAAGCCTGTTCCTTTTAAATTGGTTCCCATCCCATTATCAACAGCAAATAATAATCTTATCTTTTTCACAATGGACAACTCCATATTAGCTTTTTAGACTTAATATTTCGATCTAGTTCTTTATTGACATCACTTCCTAAAGGTAATAATTTTTTATTCATTTTCTTCTCCATTCTCTTGTGTTGTTTCTTCTTCTAGCTTGCCACTTTTGACCAGCTTTTTATAATATCGTTTGCTGTACCATTCTCGGTCTGAAATCTTTAAGTAGGATTTATACTCTTCTGGGTACTTGTGGATATAATAGGCTTGAAAAATATGCACATTCATCATAAAAGCTATAAAATAACCGCTAATGACAAACCAAACCACCAAAAATAATCCAAAAATATAAAAATACCAAAGGACCGGAAGTTGATTCATTAGATGATAGACCAGTGATACCGGAAAGAGAACTACCATCGTTCCGACTGTAATCATCATCACTTTCTTAAGAATTGACTTTTCTTCTTCATCGTTCAGTCTCCTTTTCAGATTCTGGATACTATTCATAATAATACAGAAAAAGAGAATAATTCCCAACACAAGCTGAAACCAGAATCCCACCACTGTATAAGAGTCGTAAGCTACCGCACTGGCAAAATAAAACACTGATATAAAAGCACAAACTGACATTGAAAAATAAAAAGGAAAATAGGTCCAAAGCTGACTGTTCAAGCGTTTCTTGGGCAAAAAAACAGGGATAGAACCAAAAAGGAAAGTTAGATAGAAAACTATACTGATTGGTCGCATTATTTGCCCAATTGTGTGAAACAAAGAAACTGATTGATGAGAAAGATAGTGTACTTCTCCACTTTGACCTACACTACTTGGTGAAGCAATTAATAGAAAGTAAACCATAATTCCAAAAAAGATAAATATTCAAAACACGACCGTAAACAGCCGATTGATCATCCCCATATGAATAGGATTTGGCATACCGGCGGTTAAGACAAACTTTCCGTTTGTTACGATTTTCTTACTTCGTTCAAAGTCTGCACCGAAAATACTAATTTTTTTCATTTTTAATCTCCAAATTTCATCTAGCAGAAATCCTATTATCCTTGAGAATCTTCCATTTGAGGATAGACAACAAATTGTGTCACAAAACAGCAACTGTCGCAACAACTACTCCTCGCTTCGCTAAAGATATAGCACTTGCCTTCTGCGATTCGACTGTTTTACCTAACACCTAGTTACACGTTTCGCTCTCTGTTTCTTCCTTAAAACGTACTTTCCCTTGGCTATATAGCTTCATAATCTTCACAAAGCGAACCGGGTTGTTTTGATTATAAAACAAAAAGGGCGTATAGAACATAAATCCGGCTATCCAAAAACCGTAATTAGTCTCAATAGGCTGACCAAACTTTTGAGTATAGCCGTAAAAAACAAATACTAAATATATATCAGCAGCAATTATTATGTAGCGAGCAATTCGATAGATTGTTGAAGATGCTTTAGCTGGGTCAAAATTCTCGTCACCCACCATCAAATTATGGGAAGCTGCATAATAAAACACCTTCTCTGTTGTCGGCTGAGCCTTGCGAACATTTTTATAAAGCCCTCGCTCAAGAATAGCGACCATTAACAGAAACTCAGCCAACCAAAATAGTAGTATATAGGTCAAACTGGTCCAGTTATAGACACCAATGGACAAGACTGAAAAGAATCCAAAGACAGCAGGTCCACCTGCCATCAATAGAATCACCAATTCAGGAATATAGGCATTGGTCTTACGCGCTCCTTCCGTATTGAGCAGGAAACTTTTGGGAGCTGCTAAAGCCTCTCTAGTCTGCTGGTCATAATAGACCGCCTGACCATCACACTCGCCAATAAATACTCGACGACGTCTAAGAAAAAACATACTAACCTCTTTCTAATTACTTATTGAAGTTCTGTTACTAAACTTTATAATCTCTACTACTTCACTCACTTTTATTTAATTTCAAATCAGCTAAGCTCCAGCTTTATAATCATGTAGCTCTTTTGTCAAAATAGCTCCATCCGGTCCGACGCTCACTTCTAGATAGACATCTGGATCGTCGTCAGTTCTACATATCACACTCAGTTTTCCAGACTCAAATTTTTCTGTTATGTCTAAAATACCAGAAATATTATTCTGATTATATATAACAAAAGCAACTCCCAACAAAAGACCTGCAAAAATAATCTTAAAAATCTCTCCTCCAATCGGTTCTCCTAAAAAATCTTTGAAGTGAAAAATAAAATCATAGACATAGTAGAAACCTACTGCAGGAATAGTGAACAACAAAGCGTTAAATAAATAAGTATTATTGCGCTTCTCTTTTTCGCTCAAGTTCTTTTCTTTTAAATCCTCTGAATCACAAATAGTAAAAAGGCTGACCGTTTGAGTAGTCACTTGCGCTCTATTGATATTTCGATACAAGGCTCGTTCTACAAGGATAGTAATGAAAGCAAACTCTGCTATCCAGATAAGAATAACACTCCAAAAAGTTGTCATGCTATAAGTTCCTTGTAAAAATAGACTAAAGAAGGAAGTAAGGCCACCTCCGCCAGCTATAAAGAGAACAACTAATAAAGGAATATGTCGATTCATCCTGCTTGATTTCTCTGTATCTAATAGTTTACTCTTTGGTGCCTCTAAAACTTCGTGGGTCTTACGATCATAATAAATGGCTTTGTCATAATATTGATTCAAATACATACGACGTCTTCTAAAAAACATATCTCTCCTCATTTCTAATTCTTATTCTAGTTCTGTCAGCAAACCTCTGTTCCAAAAACTGAATTAGCTAACTTTTTCATTCAACATCTGTATTGTAGAAAAATTCTTATTTTATATTCCCAAACTTATTTTGTACTTGCAATATAAGCTAATTTCTCAATTCTCTCATGAATCGTTTCTACATTCAAATTTTCTCGAAGGTATTCACAGAGCATTCCATTTTCATAAAACATTTGCTCTGAAAGCTGACCTTTTGGTTCATCGGGGCACTGAATCATAACAATGCTGAAAACACCACCGGGACCAGAATTTTCAATTGCATTCCCCTCAAAATGATAGGTGAAAGCCCGAAATTGAGAACCATTGTAGTCACCTGAAATTACATAGGCAACTTTTACCATATTTCCACGACCAAATGGATAATGACTAAAATTAGCGTATTTTTCTACATACGGATTCTGGGAAAGTTTTAGTGTGAAATCGTTACTTGTTTTTTGCTTGGAATAATCTCTGTAATAGTCATTACCTTGTGCTTTGTCAAATTGATAGCCGTGCTCGGAAGCGAAGGCTTGGTATACTTTATTCTTTTTAGCGGAATGACTAATCGCCCAATAAACTATCCAACCTACGAAAGCAAAAATTGCTAGCATTAAGACAATAAAAATTATTACAAAATCCATCATTTTCTCCTATTTTTCTTAAACAAAACGATTCAGTCATCAAAATCTTTAGTAATACGATAACTGAACCACATTGAATATCAATTTAATTTTTCCTGTAAGCTCTAAGAAGCTCATTTCTCACAGAAACTGCATACTCCTACACCTTCTCCGCCAGTTCTTCCCATTCTAGCATGGCTTCTTCTTGGGTGGAGGTCAGCTGGTCGATTTGCTGCTGGATCTCCATGAGTTCGGCGACGTCATTA
The DNA here is from genome assembly GCF_000286495.1 of Streptococcus sp. AS14. Lineage (NCBI taxonomy): Bacteria > Bacillati > Bacillota > Bacilli > Lactobacillales > Streptococcaceae > Streptococcus > Streptococcus sp. AS14. The sequence goes on along the minus strand of NZ_ALKI01000014.1, from coordinate 25,707 downwards.
GTGACCTCCATGGCTTCCTGAAGCTGACTGATCTGGCTGTCCAAGTCCTCGATTTGCGCTTCCAATTGCTCTAGGCGGCGGGCCAGCCGGCGCTGTTCTTTCTGGTTTTCCTTTTGAAGCTGATAGTCATTGGTAGATGATGGCTTAGCAGAATCTACCTGCTCCGTCTCCTCACGCAAGGCTTCCTGCTCTGCCTTTTTCTCCAGATAGTAGTCATAATCACCTAGATAAAGGGTGGAGCCTGTCTCAGAGAGCTCGATGATCTGGGTTGCCACGCGATTGATAAAGTAGCGGTCATGGCTGACAAAGAGCAGGGTTCCGTCAAAGTCAATCAGGGCATTTTCCAGCACTTCCTTGCTGTCAATATCTAGGTGGTTGGTCGGCTCGTCAAGGATGAGGAAGTTGTTGTTTTCCATAGACAGCTTGGCTAGAAGCAGGCGTGCTCGCTCTCCACCTGATAGCATGCCGACAGACTTCTTGACATCGTCTCCCGAGAAGAGGAAAGCGCCTAAGCGATTGCGAATCTCGACCTCTGGTGTCAGCTTGAAGTCATTCCATAGCTCATCAAGTACCGTATTGCTGGGAGTCAGTTTACTCTGGGTCTGGTCATAGTAGCCCACTTCCACATTAGCCCCAAGCTGTTCCTTGCCTCTGATGAAGGGTACTTGCCCGATTAGTGATTTAATCAGAGTCGTCTTTCCAATCCCATTTGGTCCGACAATAGCTACCGCATTAAACTTGCGAATATCAAGGTTAATCGGCTCCGACAGCACTTCCTCACCATAGCCAATAGCTGCATCTTCCAAGGTCAGAACAACATTGCCCGAAACCTTATCCGATTTGAAGGTCATATTAGCCGATCGACTGGCGGTCTCCGGCCTGTCCAAACGCTCCATCTTTTCCAGCTGCTTACGGCGGGACTGAGCCCGCTTGGTTGTGGAAGCCCGGACTAAATTGCGATTGACAAAGTCCTCCAGCGCAGCGATTTCTTTCTGTTGCTTTTCATAGTTCTTGGCTTCAGTGGCCAGCTTCTGCTCCTTTTGGACTACAAAGCTAGAGTAATTGCCCACATAGCGGTCCAAGGAATGCTTGGTCAAATCCAGCGTGATGGTCGCAACCTTGTCTAGGAAATAGCGGTCGTGACTGACAATGATCAAGGCACCGCTGTAGTTGACTAAGTAAGTCTCTAGCCAGGCAATGGTCTCGATATCCAAATGGTTGGTCGGCTCGTCCAGGACCAGCAGTTCTGGCTTTTCCAACAGCATCTTGGCCAGAGCCAGACGGGTATTCTGCCCGCCTGAAAGCTCAGAAATCTTCATCTGCCACATGGACTGGTCAAACTTGAAGCCATTTAAAATCGCTCGAATATCGGCCTCATAGGTAAAACCACCCTTTTGTCGAAAGTCCTCTGACAGCTGATCGTACTGGTTCATGAGAGCAGTCAGGTCTTCCCCTGACAATTCTCCCATTTGCAGCTCCATCTGCCGCAATCGCTTCTCATGTTGGCGCAGGCTATCAAAGACCAGCAACATCTCGTCGTAGATAGTATTCTCCGACTCAAAGCGACTGTCCTGAGCCAGATAGGACAGGGACAAGTCTCGTTTTTTATTGATCTGACCAGAAGTAGGCTCTTCCTCGCCCACCAAAATTTTGAGCAGAGTTGACTTCCCAGCTCCATTTTTACCGACGAGAGCAATCCGATCACCCTCATCCACTTGCAGGTTAATATTGTTAAAAAGAAGCTCCCCTGCAAAAGAGCGCTCAATCTTGCTTGCTTGTAAAATAATCATAAGACCATTATAGCAGATTTCCAGAAGCACAGCTATCAGAATTCAAGAGAAAGCGAACTCAGCTCCCCAAAAGAAAAAAGACAGCCATACCTGACTGCCTTACATAAAATTATTGAGAATGGATTGATTCTGCAAAATCAGATAAATTCCCAGCAAAATCAGAACCGTAAAGACAACAAATTTAATCATTCCCTTGATCAGACGAATAACCAGAAGGATTATCATGGACCCGACTAGCCACATAAAGGCGGAATTGTGAAAAAATCCCTGAACTGCCTCAATATTCTGGCCGAAGAAGACCTGAATGGGCGCCGGAACATGATTTTCCCAAGCCGCTGTCACTCCTAGCTGGTTGGCAATCTCATTGCCGCTTTTCCATAGCCAGACAAAGATTCCTGAGTTAAAAACAAAGAGAAAAACTTGCTCTGGAAAGTGTCGAATCAAGTAAAAAATAGATTTTAACATAGGCTTACGATTGATACAAGTCTTTTACAGCCTGGATATCTGTCGGCTGGATACTGTAAAATGAGCCTGCTGACTGCATTACTGATTCCTCCTCATTATGGTCTAATCCGATAGCATGGCCCAATTCGTGCGCTGCTGTATTGACAATCCGCTCATGAGAATAGGCATAGCGACTGTCCAGCAGGTAGTAACTATTAAGGCGAACCGTGACATGGGTAAACCGCTTGGTTAGGAGATTGGTCTGCGACTCAGCTTCACCAGCTGCACTGATGTTGCCATCGTTCATCTCCGTCGCAACAATGTCCGCCTTGTCTTTGTCATTGATGATTTGAAAGGTGAAGGCACCTGTTTGATTCCAAGAATCAATGGCCTCCTTATAGGCTGAACGGAAGGTTTCATTATTTGTATCGATATAAATCGTGGCGCTTGGCTGATCCCAACGAGCCCCTGTTGTTGCATGCTCATCTGTCAGCTGATCCGTCTGCGTCTCCTCACTGCTGTGAAGCCCCGTGGAAATGCCTTGGTGATTTAAAAATTGATCCACTCTGCCAACAGCTGTCTGAACAGCCTGCGTCAGTCCCTCTGTACCTGGCTCTGTCGAAGTGGTAAAATAGAAAATTCCGACAATAACCATAAAGCTCAGGACAAAGGACCAGGCAAGTCCCCAAACTACACGCCCAATCAGACGCATGAGGAACCGGATGCATTTAAAAATAATTCCCATCGCAACCTCCTTTACTAGATTGTAAGAGAACGTTGATTTTACCACCGCTTTCTTAAAGAAGACTGAAAAATTCGCCTTCTTTCATCTATTAGTATAAAAGAAAATGACTACAAATCTGCAACCATTTCTTTTCATACTATTGAATACTCTTTGCAAATCTATTTTTGAGTATAAAATTAAGAACCTCTATCCAGACTGACCCTGCCACTATTATAGTCCAGGCGAATCCCTTTTTGCACATTCGGGATAAAGACATTAAATTCCAAACTACCATCGCTGGACTTGGCCTCTAAATGTGACCCAACCGGTACTAAATCAGTCTCCGTGGCATAAATCAAGGTTACCCGGTAGCGCACCCGCTTGTTCTTATCCAAAGCCTTACGAATCTTTGTTTCGTAGTAATTCTGCCCTGTCGAGTCTGCTTCATTGGCTTGGTTGGACCAGGCCGTCTGCACAGCTATATTAGCAGGATTGCTAGTAGAGGCATCAAAGCCCTTCAAACCACCGATCAGCGAATAGGCCAAGAGATGCCCTCGGTCCACAGCATGATTGTACTCACCAGAGAGGTTCTTGAGTTGATGCCAACCTGCCGGTACCCATGAAGTGTTGGCATTTCCAGTTTCTTCCCGTTTTTTGTACTGGCGGGTAGACTTGGATAAAAAGGCATTCGCCACCGTCGGAAGAGTTTGCCCTTGAACAAGCTTGGTCTTATTGTCAGCGTAGGGCTTACTAGAAATCCCCGCATCCAAGTCCGTTTTATTCCCATTCACGATAAAGGCGCCAGCTCCGTTCCATTCAATGCTGCCTTTGAGCTGAGCTCGGACAGCATCCGTCAGAACGCTCTCAGCCAGTTCCTGACTAGGAGCGGCCTGATCTTGGACTTGCCCAACTCGGATTTCTGAATTTGGACTCTGAAGTGGCTGCTGACCATCCTGTCCCCAGAAATAGCCAGCCAGCGCCAAAATCAAGGCCAGAGTCAGCCCAGCCCAGCCTTGCAGGCTCTTAGAATTCCTTTTCTGACTAGTCTTTCTTTTCATCTTCTTTCTTTCAACTTAGCAAACTGGATTTATTTCAGCCAGTCTGTTCGACTAGGAGTTAGTTTCCAGTAAACTTCCCGATTAATTCTTGCCAGGTTTCTGGTGAAAAAACTGATCCCTTACCGTTTCCGATAATGTTATAGCCAATCATCAAAGCCACAAAAAAGAGAATCACGGCTACCAAGAGAACCAGTAGAACAAGGCCAATTTGCCGACCTAAATATTTAAGATTTTCACTCATCGTCTTCTTCCTTTACACGCTTCACTTTGGCTCCCAAGGCTGCCAATTTTTCATGGAATTTATAGTAGCCTCGGTCTAAGTGTACGAGCTTGCTGACCTTAGTCTCGCCTTCAGCAATCAAGCCCATCAGAATCAAAGTCGCACTGGCCCGAAGGTCTGTTGACATGACTTCAGCTCCCTGAAGACTGCCGCCGCCCCAGATACGAGCTGTATCACGCATGATATCAGAGTGCAGCCCCATCCGACGCATTTCCTCTAGATGCTGGAAGCGGTTCTCAAAGACAGTCTCAATCATCGTAGACTCGCCCTTGGCCATAGCCATGAGCGCCGTAAACTGAGCCTGCATGTCCGTTGGGAAGCCTGGATAAGGAAGGGTCTTGACCGCAACCGGTCTCAGCTTCGAAACATCGGAACGAATCCGAATCCCTTCATCTTCCTCTGTCACTTCCACTCCCATTTCCTGCATTTTGGAAAGCAGGGGACGGTTGTGCTCCCAAATGGCATCCTCAATCAGCAAGTCACCGCTGGTCATGGCTGCAGCAACCATAAAAGTTCCTGCTTCGATACGGTCTTGAACCACATTATGCTTGGCCCCTCGCAGCTGGTCCACTCCGACAATAGTCAGAGTCTCAGTACCTGCTCCTCTGACCTTGGCTCCCATTTCATTCAAAAAGAGGGCTAGGTCAACGATTTCAGGCTCCCGAGCAGCATTTTCAATCACTGTCGTACCTTGAGCCAGCGTCGCAGCCATCATGATATTTTGCGTTGCTCCCACACTAGGAAAGTCCATGTAAATGTGGGCACCCTTGAGTCGCTCTGCCTTCGCTTCGATATAACCCGCTGTTTGGGTAATCTGAGCGCCCATGGCTTCTAAGCCCTTCAGGTGCAAGTCAATGGGCCGACTGCCAATCGTACAGCCGCCTGGCATGGAAACCTTAGCATGACCATTACGAGCTAGAACTGGCCCCAAAACAACGATAGACGCTCGCATTTTGCTGACGTATTTGTAAGGTGCTTCCTCGGACAAAGGCTGAGTGGCATCCACAACAACTGTATTTTCTTCCTGATTAAAATCCACCTGAGTGTTTAAACCGCGGACCACATTGTTCATGGTAAAGACATCAGACAAGACCGGAACATTTTTCAAAACAGACTGGCCTTCACTAGCCAAGACTGTCGCTGCCAAGAGAGGCAGCACCGCATTTTTTGCTCCTTCAATCTTGACCTTTCCGACCAAGCGATTATCTCCACCTTGAATAATAATTTTTTCCATACCGATTCCTTACTCTAAATTTTTAAAATCATCCATACTATCATACCATAAAATCAAAAATATGACCTTATAAAGTACCGTTAAAAATCGCCCGGCTCATATCGTAAATACCAATGAAGAAAAGGCTGACTAAATAGCCCAAGGCAATACTGAACAAGAGAATCAAAAAGCGAATCTTCAACGCATTATCAGCATTAACCTTGAAAAACCTCTCCCACTCAACAACCGTTGACAGCAGATGAAAGGCAAAGAAAATAAAGAGCAAATGACTGCATAATTTAAAAACAACTTCTACCATAACTTTTATTATACCACAAGACTCCAGTCAAGGACGAACTAAACAATCCCGCCCTTTTTCTTTGGAAAAGAAAACTGAGACAGATTTGCCTCAGTTTTGCGTATTCAGTTTGTATTCAAGAAAGCATATTACCAGATGATGAACGACCTCCATCAATCTATGTAAAATAGCTTCTTATAATCTTGTTCCGACATTGATCCGGTTGATTGCCCGCTGCAGGGCGATCTTAGCCCGGCGTTCTTGGTCAATCAAATGCTTATCATGTGCTTCTTCGATTTCTTGCTCAGCTCGGAGCTTAGCCCGCTCAGCCCGACTAATGTCGATATCTCGCTCACGCTCAGCTGAGTCCGCCACAATGGTAATGACATTATCTGCAATTTCAATGATTCCGCCATTAACCGCAATCCAGTCGATATGCTTGTCATCATCAACCCGGCGCACCTTAACCTGATCCACTTCTAAAACAGCGATGGTATTGATGTGGCGGGGCAAAATCCCCAGCTCACCCTCAATGGTCTTTACGGAAACAAATGCAGCATGGTGATCATAAATAAGACCATCCGGTGTCACGATTTGTACTGTCATTTGAGCCATCATTCACCTCTTAGAATCCCATTTTCTCAGCCTTGGCCAATACATCCTCGATGGAGCCCACACCACGGAAGGCGTCTTCTGGCAGCTTATCGTGCTTACCTTCTAGGATTTCCTTGAAGCCACGAACCGTTTCAGCTACTGGCACATAGGAACCTGGCTGGCCGGTAAATTGCTCCGCCACGTTGAAGTTCTGTGACAGGAAGAACTGAATCCGCCGCGCACGTGCAACCAAAGTCTTCTCATCATCTGACAACTCGTCCATACCAAGGATAGCAATGATGTCCTGCAATTCATGATAACGTTGCAAGACCCGCTTAACCTCTGCTGCCACTGCATAGTGCTCTTCTCCGACAATCTCTGGTGAAAGGGCACGAGAGCTGGAAGCGAGTGGATCCACGGCTGGATAAATCCCTAGCTGAACCAATTTCCGTTCTAGGTTAGTTGTAGAGTCCAAGTGAGCAAAAGCTGTCGCTGGTGCTGGGTCAGTATAGTCATCGGCTGGAACATAGATAGCTTGGATGGAAGTAACGGAACCTTTCTTGGTTGAGGTAATCCGTTCTTGTAACTGTCCCATTTCTGTTGCAAGTGTTGGTTGGTAACCAACGGCTGACGGCATGCGGCCCAAAAGGGCAGACACTTCCGAACCAGCCTGCGTAAAGCGGAAGATGTTGTCAATAAAGAGCAGCACGTCCTGACCTTCCACATCACGGAAATATTCCGCGATAGTCAGTCCGGTAAGAGCAACCCGCATCCGAGCTCCTGGCGGTTCATTCATCTGACCAAAGACCATAGCGGTCTTTTCGATAACGCCAGACTCTTTCATTTCCCAGTAGAGGTCATTCCCTTCACGCGTCCGTTCACCAACACCTGTGAAGACAGAAATCCCTCCATGCTCTTGGGCAATGTTGTGAATCAATTCCTGAATCAGGACAGTCTTACCTACTCCGGCACCACCAAAGAGACCAACTTTCCCGCCTTTCAGATAAGGAGCTAGGAGGTCGATAACCTTGATCCCTGTTTCCAGGATTTCTGATGAAGTTGATAGTTCATCAAAGGTTGGTGCCTTCTTATGAATCGGCTGGCGCTCTGCATCAGCAGGAAATGGCGTATCCAAGTCGATAGTGTCTCCTAGGACATTGAAGACCCGGCCCAGAGTTTCCTTGCCGACCGGCACAGAAACCGGACGACCAGTATCCAAGACCTCCAAACCACGTGTCAAACCATCGGTCGACTCCATGGCAATGGTCCGCACCACACCGTCACCAAGCTCAAGAGCTACTTCAAGGACGATTTTTGATTTTTTCTCATCATTTTTATAGACTACAAGTGCATTATTTATCTCAGGTAGTTTGTCTCCGGCAGCAAACGCAACGTCTACGACCGGCCCGATAACCTGAGCAATTTTGCCTGAGCTCATGTTTTTTCCCTCGTTTAATTTCTAATTCATTTGTGGCCTTATTCTAGGGCACTTGCACCCGCCACGATTTCAGTAATTTCCTGCGTAATGGCAGCCTGCCGAGCGCGGTTGTACTGAATAGTCAAATCACTGATGACCTTTTTAGCATTGTCTGTCGCTGTCTGCATAGCAGTCATACCGGCAGCATTTTCAGCCGTCTTGGCATCAATAATGGCACCGTAAATCATGCTCTCTGCAAACTGGGGCAGCAGTTGATCCAAGATAGAATCCCGACTGGACTCCAGTTCCAGATTCAGCGTATAATCTTCATCAGCTTCATTGGGATCCAAGTCAATGATTGGCAGCATCTGCTCCACCCGCATCTGACTAGTCAGACTGTTGACATGGTGATTATAGCAGACATAGAGCTCATCGAAGAGCTCATTCTGATACATCTCAATGGTCTTGCTAATGATTTTACGGACCTCATCAAAGCTAGGCTGATCTGCTAGACCACGCAGTTCATAAACTGGCTGAATCCCCCGAGCTCGGAAGAAATCAGCACCGACGCTTCCGATACAGATGACTTCAAAGTCCTCTCCAGTCGGATGGTACTCAGCTTTCAGCTCCATCAAAGCCTTGAGAATGGTTGCGTTATAACCGCCTACCAGACCGCGGTCAGAAGTAATGACGATATAGGCTGATTTCTTAACTGGCCGACTGATTAACATCGAGTGATGACGGGCATTTTCTGCCTCGTGGCCATGCAGCATATCCGTAACTAACTTACGCACTTTCTGGGCATAGACCTGAAAGTTCTTAGCTGCTTCCTCAGACTTTCCCAGCTTAGCAGCAGAAACCATCTGCATGGCATTGGTGATTTGACTGGTGTTTTTCGTGGATGCAATTTTATTTTTAATATCATTTAATGAAACTGCCATCTGACACCTCTATTCTTATTTGAAGCTAGACTGGTCAATAAACTCAGTAATGGCAGCATCCAAGACTTCCTCACTTGGAAGGTCTTTCGTTGTCCGAATGGTTTCATAAATGCTTTCTTGATGCGCATCAAAGTAGGCAAATAATTCTGACTCAAAGCGCAAAATATCATCTACTGGCACACTGTCTAAGAAACCATGGGTCAAAGCATAGAGAATCACGACCTGCTTTTCAACCGGCAGCGGTTCATGAATCGGCTGCTTCAAGACTTCTACAGTCCTGCGGCCACGATTGAGTTTGGCCTGCGTTGCTGCATCCAAATCACTACCAAACTTAGTAAAGGCCTCAAGCTCCCGATAAGAAGCCAGGTCGATACGCAGGGTTCCAGCTACTTTCTTCATAGCCTTGATTTGGGCAGAGCCCCCAACCCGTGATACAGAAGAACCTGCATCAATGGCTGGACGTACCCCAGCATTGAACAGGCTGTCGCTGAGGAAAATTTGTCCGTCAGTGATTGAAATCACGTTGGTTGCGATATAAGCCGAAATGTCTCCAGCCTGCGTTTCAATAAATGGCAGAGCTGTAATCGAACCACCGCCCAGCTCATCAGAAACCTTGGCTGAACGCTCCAAGAGACGGCTATGCAGATAGAAAACATCTCCAGGAAAGGCCTCACGGCCTGGCGGACGACGGAGCAAGAGGGACAGTTCACGATAGGCCACCGCCTGCTTAGACAAGTCATCATAGACAATCAAAACATGCTTGCCATTATACATGAACTCTTCTGCCATCGCTACACCAGCATAAGGCGCTAGGAAAAGCAAGGGGGACGGCTGTGAAGCAGAGGCTGTCACGACAATCGTATAGTCCAAAGCACCATACTGACGCAGCGTTTCTACCTGCGTACGAACGGTAGATTCTTTCTGACCAATCGCCACATAGATACAAATCATATCCTGACCTTTCTGGTTCAGGATGGCATCAATGGCAATGGTCGTCTTCCCAGTCTGACGGTCCCCGATAATCAGCTCCCGCTGGCCGCGGCCAATCGGAACCAAGGCATCAATAGCCTTGAGACCTGTCTGCAAAGGCTCAGATACTGACTTACGCTGCATGACACCCGGAGCCGGTGTTTCAACCGGACGTGTCTTGTCCGTGACAATGTCACCAAGTCCATCAACAGGACGACCCAGCGGATCAACAACCCGCCCAATCAAGGCCTCTCCCACAGGAACTTCCATGATTTTACCAGTCCGGCGAATGGTATCTCCCTCACGAATGTCTGTAAAGTCTCCCAAGATGATAATCCCAACATCGGTTGACTCTAGATTTTGCGCCATACCATAAGAGCCATTTTCAAAGATTAAGAGCTCTCCGCTCATAGCCTTATCCAGTCCATGAGCACGCGCGATTCCATCACCAATATAAGTGACGACCCCTGTTTCTGTGACGTCAAAATTTGGCTGGAAATTTTCAATTTGTTGCTTAATTAAAGCGCTGATTTCTTGTGCGTTAATCGCCAAAATTCACACCACTTTCTATTTCAATTTTTCTTTTACGACTTGCAATTGACGTTTTATGCTTGCATCAATTGTTTTGTTATTGGCAGAGATGACAAAGCCGCCAATCAAGCTGCTGTCCAATTCTTCCTTGAGCGAGCGGACTTTTAGGCCCATCTTCTGCTCAATAATCGGTCGAATCTTTTCCTTCTGACTGGCTGTCAAAGGCTGAACAGAGCGCAGCGTCACCTCAAACTCATTGCTGATCTTTTCAAGCTGGTGCTGACTCTCCAGCAAAATCTCATAAAAGAGGTCCTCACGATGATTGAGAATGACGATTTCAATCAGATTATCAAGCAGCTGAGAGCCTGAGTTTTGAAAGAGTCGCAGACTCTTTTCTTTCTCGTGGTCACTGATGCCGATATGTGACAAAAAGTCAGCAAGGCCGGTCTCCGCGAAAACAGCCTTAATCTGACTAAGTTTTTCAAAAACATCTTCTTGCTGAGCTTTTTCAAAGACCGTCTGAACAAAAGGCAAAGCATATTTCTCAATGATTGCATATTGCTTCTTATCCATCAGGCATCTCCTAACTGTTTGATATAGCGATCAATGAGCTCGCTCTGAGCTTCCTTATCCAGCTCCTGACTCAAAATCTTACTAGCCAGAGTCACTGTCAAGTCAGCCACTTCTCCTTTGATGCTGCTCATAGTCTCTGCCTTATTTTGGGCAATTTCCTGATTGGCTTTAGCCTTCAGACGTCCTGCTTCTTCTGCTGCATCAGCTAGGATTCCAGCCTTGTTCTTTTCAGCTGTCTCCTTAGCAGTCTCAACGATAGAAACTGCTTCGACCCGACTACCTGCCAGAGCTTCCTCGCGCTTTTGCGCCAAGTCTTCAGCTTTCTTACGGGCCGATTCCGCACCGTCAATATCGTCTGAAATCTTTTGAGCACGCTGATCTAAAATCCCGATAATATTGCCCCAAGCAAACTTCTTAATGAGAAATACTAAAAGAAGAAAGGAGCCGGCACTCAAGATAAAGTTGCCAATAATTTCACCTACGGTTATATTCATTTTATCTATCCTTTCTTTTTATTCTACCTCACCATTAATTTTTTTACCAAGATACATAGATGTTAGCATGGTAAAAACATAGGCTTGGATACAGGAAATAAAGATGGAAAAACCAGTCCAAACCATGTTCATAATAAAGGCAATCGGATACCAATACGCCGCTTGATGTGCCCAAGTCAAGAGCAAACCAGCCAATACTTCACCTGCAAAAATGTTTCCATAAATCCGCAAGGCTAGAGAAGCAAAATTGGTAAATTCTTCCAAGATATTCATGGGTGTCATGATACCCGGAGTCACAAAACCTTTTAGATATCCTTTTATCCCTTGACGTCGAACTCCTTCAACATGACAGAAAATCGTCACCAAAAGAGAGAAGCCCAGGTCAAAAGCGAGATTGGCTGTCGGCGATGTCCAGAGATTAAAGCCATTGGTTGTCTGAACCTTAGCCATCAATCCCAAGTTATTCGCCACAGCCACGAAAAGAAAGAGGGAGAATAGAAAAAGCGAGTAATTCTTCATATAATGCTCGCCAACGTTTCCCTTGGTAAAATCAATGACAAAATCATAGATATATTCCAAAGCATTCTGCTTTCTTGACGGCTTAATCGTCATCTTTCGACTTGCCCAATAAACAAGTCCAAAAGTTACAAACACCGTCAGCAGAGTCATGGCCAGCAGGGTCAAATCAAAGGTCACAGGACCGACATTGATAGTTGGATTGATACTTTCTTCCAACAGATGACACCCCCTTTTCTAAAGAGAATTCTTTCTTATTTGATAACAAAGGCCATAGCCAGCGTTACAAAGAAAGTACCTTCGACAAAGGCAATTCCCAAGATTAGGAGGCTTCTCAATTGACCAATCATTTCTGGCTGACGAGACGCTGCCTTAAATAAATTACTCATAATCAAACCTTCAGCAATTGATACGCCAAAGCAGGCAAAACAAAGTCCTAAATATGTTAAATTCATGATGACTTCTCCTTAATATTTTTTAATTACTTCCTTAGTTTACTCCTAAAATATCGAATAGTCAATCTTTTACACACTTGTAAGCGTTTTTTGTTTTTTTCTTTTGTTATATAAAATTTTTTACCAAAATCAATTGAATAATTATCAACATACAAACTATTCTGCTATATAAATAAGAAGAAACTGTCTAGAATTTTACTTATTTCCTATATTTTTAAAAGAAAAAAGAGCAAAGCGATTATTTGCTCTTGATTTTTCTATAGTTATGGATGGCTGACAATCAGCTGCAAATCTCCAGACAAGGTCCATTCTGTGATGTCGCTTGGCAGGATGAAATGGTCCCCTTTTTCGAGCGGGTAAACAGCTCCATCAACTTCTAGCTCACCGATACCTTCCAAGACACTGACCAAGCTATAGTCTGCTGTCTTTTTAAAATTGACTGAACCGGCAATATCCCACTTGTAAACAGCAAAGAAGTCATTGGCCACCAAAAGAGTAGAAGTCAAACTATCTGCCTGAATGGTAACAGGACGGCTATTGGCTGGCTCACCGATAGTCAAAACATCAATAGACTGCTCCAAATGCAGCTCGCGAAGATTGCCAGCATCGTCCTTACGATCAAAGTCATAGACACGATAGGTTGTGTCACTGGACTGCTGGGTCTCCAAAATCAGAATACCTGATCCAATGGCATGCATGGTGCCACTTGGTACATAGAAGAAATCGCCAGCTTTTACTGGAATTTTAGTCAGGAGACGGTCCCAGTCCTTGCTCTCAATCTGCTGGCGCAGCTCTTCCTTGCTCTTGGCATTGTGGCCATAAATAATCTCTGCTCCTTCATCTGCAGCTATGACATACCAGCATTCAGTCTTACCAAGCTCCCCTTCATGCTCTAGTCCATAAGCATCATCAGGATGGACCTGAACGCTGAGCCAGTCATTGGCATCTAAAATCTTAGTCAAAAGCGGAAAGACAGGTTCCGAACGATTGCCAAAAAGTTCACGGTGCTCGGCATAGAGCGCATCTAACTTCTGGCCGGCAAATCGTCCGTTCTTGACGGTTGACACACCATTGGGATGAGCCGAGATAGCCCAGTACTCCCCTACATAGTCGCTGGGAATTTCATAGCCAAAGACATCGTGCAGCTTGGTGCCGCCCCAGATCTTTTCCTGCATCACAGACTGTAGAAATAATGGTTCTGACATAGTATTCTCCTTAAATATTTTTTACATCCAGCAAGGAATAGCCCTTGGTGTCGAAACGGTTGTTGCTGCTTCTATTATAATATAGCTGGAGGTTCTTTGTCTACTCTCTGCCGAAAACAGGTCCTTTATAATAAAAAGAGTAAAGCTCCCCAGCAAATGCCGCAAAGATAGCCAATCAGCACATCCTTTGGATAGTGCACTCCGCCAATCACGCGCACTGCGGCCAGCCCTGCTGAAAGCAAGAGGCAGAGGAGTCCCGGCAACCAGAAAAAGTAGAGTAGGCACATAGAAATCACTGTCGCCGAAAAGACATGGCGGCTGGGCATGGACTTGCCTGATGTATCCTTTGCAAGCAAAGGCTGAATAGCCCATTTTTCGTAAGGGCGTGCTTGATTCAGCCGTTTACGAATAGCTGATAACAGACCAAATCCGATAGCTGGCAGGAAGAAAAAAGCAAGCAGCCCTTTCCAGCCTTCCGTCAGAAAGGCACTGATTAGAACGAGACCATAAATAATAGGTATGAACAGGGTCATTCCCCTATTAAAGTAAACCAGCCCTTTCAGCCACTGAGGGCGACTGCGAAAAGGAGCCGTTAATTGTTGATAAAAAATCGTGTAGTCTTTCATGCTTTCTTACCCTGCTTTTCTAAAAGTTGGACTCTCATACTTTCTCTACTATAGCATATTTCTAGACAAGATGGTAGATGGATAGCAAAAGAGACTGAGACCCCAGCCCCAATCTCTTATTGTTCATGTTTTCTGAAGAGTATTATTTCTCCAAGTTCCAGATTTCCTTGGCATATTGCTCAATGGTATCGTCTGAGGTAAACTTGTCAGATGTAGCGATATTAATCAAGCTCATGCGGGCCCATTTTTCTTTGTCACGATAGAGAGCATCAATCTTCTCTTGAGCTTCTACATAGGAGTGGAAGTCTTCCAAGAGGAAGTATTCGTCATTGTGGGTGATGAGGGCTTCGTAGATTTCAGAGCCTTCTTCACGAACATTTGGAATGGTGCCGTTGACAAAGGTATCGACCACTCGGCGAATATCTGGATTGCTTTCATAGACACCTCGTGAGTAATAATCATGGCGGGCATAGTGCTCGTAAACTTGGTCCTTGTCCATCCCGAAAATAACAATGTTGTCGTCACCGACCTCGTCCTTGATTTCGATATTGGCTCCGTCCAATGTAGCCAGAGTAATGGCACCTGTCATCATGAACTTCATGTTGGAAGTACCAGAAGCCTCCTTGGAAGCCAGAGAAATCTGCTCTGATACATCTGCCGCAGGAATGATGAGCTCAGCTAGACTGACCCGGTAGTTTTCCAAGAAGACAACCTTGAGTTTGCCTTGCAGGCTTTCATCCTTGTTGACCAGATTGGCTACTTCATTGATCAGCTTGATAACCGACTTAGCAAAGTGGTAGCCTGGAGCAGCCTTGGCACCGAAGATAAAGACGCGTGGCACCATATCCTTATCAGGATTGTCCTTGAGGTCCCAGTAGAGCTTGATGATATGAAGCAGGTTAAGAAGCTGACGCTTGTAGGCGTGGAGACGTTTCACCTGCACATCAAAGATGGCTTCTGTAGAAACTTCTACTCCTGTTGATTCCTTGATGAAGTCAGCCAGACGAGCCTTGGCTTCTTGCTTCACTCGATAAAAATCGCCCAGCACTTGCTGATTGTCCTTGAATTCCAAAAGCTTACGCAATTCATGGATATCACTTCTCCAGCCCTTACCAATTAGCTTATCAATCTCAGCTGATAAAGGCTCATCCGCAATCTGCAGCCAGCGGCGCTGGATAATTCCGTTGGTTTTGTTATTAAACTTCTCTGGGTAAATGCTGTAGAAATCACGCAAGGTGTCTTCTTTGAGCAGTTCGGTGTGGAGTTTAGCAACACCATTGATTGAATGACCACCGATGATAGCCAAGTGAGCCATGTGGATTTGATTGTCCTTGACGATCCGAGTGTTTTCGATGACTTGCGGATCAAGGCTGCGTCCAGCCATTTCAGCCACATAGCGGTTGTCAATTTCTAGGATAATCTGATAAACCCGTGGCAGGACATTCTTAAAGAGCTCTGCATCCCATTTTTCCAAGGCTTCAGACAAAATGGTATGGTTGGTGTAGCTCATGGTTTTAACCGTGGCATTCCAAGCATCTGCCCATTCCAGGTCGTACTCATCCACCAAGAGACGCATAAACTCAGCCGGTGCGACAGCTGGGTGGGTATCGTTGATATGGACAGAGACCTTCTCATGAATATCCTTGAGCGGGCGACCTTGCTTGAGGTAGGATTTGATAATGGTCTGCAGACCTGCACTGGTCATAAAGTATTCCTGGATCAAGCGCAGCTCTTTTCCTTCGTAGCTAGAGTCGTCTGGATAGAGAATGGCAGTGATGTCTTGCACCCGGCGACGAGCTTCAATGGTCGGATAGTCCAGTTCATACTCCTCTGGAATTTCAACATCCCAAAGCCGGAGATTATTGACATTATCATTGCCAAAGCCAATCTGCGGCACATCGTAAGGAACGGCCCGCAAGGTTTTGGAATTCTCATAAAGTGGCACGATCCGGCCCTTTTCATTAGCATGGAGGGAAACATTTCCGAAGATTTTAACATCGACAATATCATGGTCCTTACGGGTCTCCCAGACATTGCCCAGACTGCCAAACCAAGCATCAGGAATTTCTACCTGATAGCCATCTACGATGCGTTGCTTAAAGAGTCCATAGCGATAGCGAATCCCATTTCCAAATCCTGGATAGCCAGTGGTTGCCAGCGAGTCCATAAAGGCAGCCGCCAAGCGGCCCAGACCGCCATTGCCCAAGGCCATGTCATACTCCGCATTCTTGACATCTTCAAAGTCAACGCCCAACTCGGCAAAGCCCTCCTTGACCATATCGAGGATACCTAAGTTGAGCAGATTGGTTTCCAGCATGCGTCCTGGAAGAAACTCGATAGAAAAGTAATAAGCTGTCTTTTGCTGCTGCTCAATCAACTGATTGCGGCGCTCCAGCCACAGGGGCGTGATATACTTGCGGACAGTGCTGGCCAAAGCCTGAAAAAGCTCCACTGAAGTCGCATCAGCAACCTTAATCAGCTGTCTTTCATGTAGAATATCCTTAAAATCTCGAATAAAACGTTCTTTTGTTAGTTCCATAGTCGATGGTTATCTCCCTTTCTTAATAGCGGGAAGCAGATTTAAACGTAGAAATACTTTTTTCAATCAAGATGGGAAGCACTCACTTCAGCCACAAGCTGAAAACAGGGCTCCAACACAGTATGATAATATATAAAAATGTAATTCTCACGGAAATCCTCCCTTGTCCCATGGGCAAGAGAGGATTTGCTTATACTGATTCCAAAGTAAATGTTATAGAAGTGATTGATATAAATCACTGTAAGCCTTGCTGGCTGTATCCCAAGAGAAGTCTCTCTCCATCGCCTGCTCTTGCAGAGATTTCCAAGCTTCCTTGTCATCGGCATAAAGCCTGAGTGCTTCCTTGAAGGTCCAAGTCAGCCAGTAGCCAGAAAAGTTATTGAAGCTAAAGCCAGTTCCCTGTCCTGTATAGACATTGTAAGGCTCGACGGTATCACGCAGACCGCCCACTTCATGCACCAAAGGCAGGGTTCCGTAGCGCATAGCCATCATTTGTGACAGGCCACAAGGTTCGAAACGGCTTGGCATGAGGAAAATATCGCTGGCAGCGTAAATCTCCTGAGCCAAGGTTACATCAAAGAGAATGTTGGCTGAAAGCTTATCAGGGTAGGCATGGCCAAACCAAGCGAAAGCCTGCTCAAAAGCTGGATCGCCTGTTCCCAAGAGGATAATCTGCACATCTTCCTGGAGGAGATTGTGCAGCTCTTCCACTACCAAGTCAAAGCCTTTTTGACGGGTCAGACGGGAAACAATCCCAACTACTGGCACATCATCACGCACAGGCAGACCAACTCGCTCTTGCAAAGCCCGCTTGTTTTCTAGTTTACCAGATAAGTCAGATTTGTCAAAGTGATGGGCTAATAGCGAATCCGTTTCTGGATTATAGATATCTGTATCTATACCGTTGACAATTCCGACCAGCTTACCAGACTCCATCCGCAGGATTTGATCCAAATTACAGCCAAATTCTGGTGTACGAATTTCGCCTGCATAGCTTGGTGATACAGTTGTCACTCGATCAGCATATAGAATACCAGCCTTCATCCAGTTGAGACAGTCATTCCAACGCAGGGTTCCGTCTGCATAGCGCTCATAGCCTACTCCAAATAGTTCCCAAAGCATGCTGTCAGGGAATTGACCTTGGAATTCCAAATTATGAATGGTCAAGACGGTTTTGATATTCTGATATGCTTGAATCCAATGGTATTTTTCCTTAACCAAGAAAGGAATCATAGCTGTATGATAATCGTGAACATGCAGAACATCCGGAATGAAATCAATCCGCTCCATCAGCTCTACGGCTGCTAACTGGAAGTAAGCAAAGCGCTCACCATCATCAAAATCCCCGTAAACATGGCCGCGGAAGAAATAATGCTGATTGTCAATAAAATAGAAGGACACACCGTTCAAGACCAGTCGCTTGACCCCAACGTATTGGCGACGCCAGCCAACACTGACTTCAAAGTAGAAAAGGTCTTCCACTTGGTCGCCAAATTTGGCATGGGTCATGTCATAGTAAGGCAGAATGACACCAACTTCATGGCCAGCCTTGACCAGTGATTTTGGGAGAGCGCCGATAACGTCTCCCAAACCACCTGTCTTAGAAAATGGGGCTCCTTCTGCTGCTGCAAATAAAATCTTCATCGAATTATGTCCTCTGTAACTTTTTGGCCCTTCTTGACTACGATTGGGTCTTCTGCTGTTCCGCGAATCACCACTCCTTCGCCAATTTCAACACCCTTGTCCACAATCGCGTACTCGACAGTTGCATTTTCTCCAACTTTCACTCGAGGGAAGAGAACACTGTGTTTGACACTGCTTCCAGTCTTAATCTTGGTATTCCGTGAAATCACAGAATTGATGACTTCACCTTCCACAATGCTTCCTGACGCAAACTGGGAGCGAGATACTTTTGAAGACTCAGCATAGTAAGTTGGCTCTTCATTCTTAACCTTGGTGTAAATCTTTTGGTTCGGACTGAAGAGAGAGTAAAATTTCTTACTTTCCAGCATATCGATATTGGATCTGTAGTAGGTCTCTACAGAATAGATATTAGCCAGATAGCCTGTATATTCGTAGGCAAATGCCCCTTCCTGAGTCGCTAAATCACGCAGGACATAACGCAGTTTTTGTGGATGCTCTTTCTTAGCTTCTTCTTCCAGCTTTTCAATCAGCCAAGGAGTATCCACTACAAAGATATCTGTAGACATATTGAAGAGCTCAGCATCTTCTCGGCCATCAAAGAGTTTATGCCCTCTGACATGGTCTGTTTCGTCAATATCCAGAACAGCATTCACATCTGAGATATTTTCCTTATGCAATTTCTTGTAGACAACTGTAATCGGCTGCTCTGTTGTATTATGCAAGTGGAAAACTTGATTGAGGTCAATATTAACCAAGATATCACAGTTAAGTGCAACAGTTTGGTTGGAACCAGAACGTTTGAGGTAGGTCAAAAGCTGCTTATAGTATTCCTCACCGACTGTAGAGCTTTCTACACGAGTATTGTAGATTCCCAGGTAATAGTGGCTAAGCAAGGTAGACAGACCCCACTCACGACCCGAACGAATATGGTCAAAGACAGAGCTGATATTGTCCTGCTGGAAGATACCAAAGACACTGCGGATACCAGCATTGGCAAGACTTGAAAGCGGGAAGTCAATCAAGCGGTATTTCCCACCGAATGGCAAGCTGGCTACTGGACGATGATTTGTCAGAGTTGACATATCATGGAAGCCGACTGTGTTTCCTAAAATTGCTGAGTATTTATCAATCTTCATCTTTTGGTACCCCCACTTTCTCGTTGTATCCAACAACATATACTTCCTCTGTACCATCAATCTCTACACCATCAGAGATGATAGCACCTTCGCCGATAATGGCCCGCTTGATCTTAGCGTCTTTGCCAATAACAGCTCCACTCATGATAACAGAGTCTTCAATAACTGCGCCCTTTTTGACTTGAGCACCAGTAGAAAGAATAGAGTGTTTTACTGTACCGTCAACGAAACAGCCATCAACGACCAGCGAGTCTTCCACGTGGGAATTTTCACTGATGAAGTTTGGCGGAGAAATCAAGTTGCGAGAATAAATCTTCCAGCGACGATTGCGGCTATCCAGAGCATTTTCTGGGCTGATGTATTCCATGTTGGCTTCCCAGAGAGACTCTACTGTACCAACGTCTTTCCAATAGCCTGCAAAGTCATAAGCATAAACGCTTTCGCCAGATTCTAGGTAGTTAGGGATAACATTCTTACCAAAGTCAGACATATCCACATTGCTCTTTTCAGCAGCTACCAGCATATTGCGCAGACGCTGCCAGTCAAAGATATAAATCCCCATAGAAGCCTTGGTTGACTTAGGTTTTTCTGGTTTTTCTTCAAATTCAACAATCCGATTATTAGCATCTGTATTCATGATACCAAAACGGCTGGCTTCTTTGAGAGGCACATCCAAAACAGCAACTGTCAGGCTGGCATTGTTGTCCTTGTGAGATTGAAGCATATCATCATAGTCCATCTTGTAGATATGGTCCCCAGACAAAATCAGGACATACTCAGGATTGATACTGTCGATATAGTCAATATTTTGATAAATCGCATGGCTGGTACCTTCAAACCAACGATTTCCTTCGCTCGCAGAATAAGGCTGAAGAATGGACACGCCCGAGTTAATACCATCGAGCCCCCAGCTAGAACCATTTCCGATATGACTGTTCAGAGCTAGTGGTTGGTATTGAGTAATGACACCGACATTGTGAATACCGGAGTTGGCACAGTTAGACAAGGCGAAGTCAATAATACGATAGCGGCCGCCAAACTGTACCGCAGGTTTTGCGATACTCTGTGTGAGCTTTCCAAGACGAGTTCCTTGCCCGCCGGCAAGAATCAAAGCTAGCATTTCATTCTTCATAGACTATTACTCCTTTGTGGAATCTTTTTTAACATTTTTTCGAGCAATCCGACGCTTGATCTTCCAGATGCTGGCTCCAAGAGCTGGCAACGTAAAGGTCAAGGTCTGTGGATAATCTTTCCAAAGTCCTTCTTGAGACTGAACTGTTTCGTTATGTTCCTTCCAAACACCTCCCCATTCTTCTAATTCAGTGTTCCATACTTCTTCATAAATGGCTTCCACTGGAACACCAATGGTAAAGTTCTTCCGCTCTACCGGCGCCATATTGAATACACAAACTAACATATCTCCTTTTTCCGTCTTACGGATGAAGGAGAGGACACTTTGATCGGTATTATCCGCATCAATGATTTCGATGCCATCGTAGCTCAAATCAATTTCCCAAAGCGGACGATTGTCTTTATAGAAGGCATTGAGTGCAGCAGTGAAGCCCTGCATCTTTTTGTTCATCTGATCGTCCAGATTAGACCATTCTAGCTGCTCTTCTGACTTCCATTCTAGGAACTGACCAAATTCTGAGCCCATAAAGAGCAGTTTCTTGCCCGGATGGCAGATTTGGTAGGTCAGCAAGTTGCGGAGCCCTGCAAATTGATTGTAACGGTCACCCCACATCTTATGCATGAGACTCTTCTTGCCGTGAACCACTTCATCATGCGAGAATGGCAGGAGGAAGTTTTCAGAGAAAGCGTACATAAAGCTGAAGGTCACTAGATTAAAATCGTACTTACGATAAATCGGATCTTCCTCGTAGAAGCGAAGGATATCATTCATCCAGCCCATATTCCACTTGTAGTCAAATCCAAGACCACCCAGCTCTCTCATGCCAGTAATCTTGGTCTCTGAGGAGCTTTCCTCTGCAATCATCATGACATCAGGATGGGCTAGTTTGATAACCGTATTGAGGCGCTGCAGGAAGTAATAGCCTTCATAGTTACGATTGCCGCCATCTTTATTTGGCTGCCATGGACCGCTGTCATAGTCTAGATAGAGCATATTGCTGACAGCATCAACCCGAATTCCGTCCAGATGATAAAAATCAATCCAGAATTTAATGCTGGAAATCAAGAAAGACTGAACCTGATTCTTGCCCAAATCAAAGTTGAGAGCACCCCATCCATAGTTATGGGCCCTATCGTGGTCCTGATACTCGAAAGTCGGTGTCCCATCATAGTAGGCTAAAGCATCATCATTAATAGTGAAATGACCCGGTACCCAGTCCACAATGACACCGATATTGTTCAAGTGACATTCTTCGACAAAGTCCTGAAACTCCTCAGGCGTGCCATAGGTGTGCTCAAAGGCAAAGTAGCCCATGAGTTGATAGCCCCAGCTAAGTCCCAGCGGGTGAGCCATAAGCGGCATGAATTCCACATGCGTGTAGTTCATCTCCACCAGATACGGAATCAAGTCTTCTTTTAACTGGGCAAAGCTATAAGGACTGCCGTCTTCATTGCGTTTCCACGAACCAGCATGCACTTCATAGATATTGACCGGCCGAGAGAAGAAGCCCCAGCGCTTCCGGCGTGCCAGCCAAAGACCGTCTTTCCACTTCTTCTCAGGAATAGTGCGAATGACTGCTCCCGTGCCCGGACGCTCTTCCAGATAAATAGCCAGCGGATCAATTTTCAAAATTTCCTGACCACTGCTGCGCTTGATATTGTACTTGTATATATCACCTTCCTTAGGCAGCTCCGTGAAGACTTCCCAAACGCCCGCTTCATTTCGGACCATAGGAATCTGCTCTTCATACCAATTGGTGAAATCTCCAATCAAATGGACACTCTGAGCATTAGGCGCCCAAACGCGGAAAGAGTAGCCAGACTTGCCGTCCACTTCATCCTGATGCGCCCCTAGATAATGCTGCAAATGAAAGTTTTCACCTGTTGTAAAGGTTCTTAATGCTTCGTTCTTATCCATGTAATCACCTTTCTATTTGTAAGCGTTTTCTATAATACTATTCTACATTATTTTTATCTCTTTTTCAAGTAAATTTCAAATATCCTTACGGAAAATCACTAAAACCGAACATTAGCTAAAATTAGTAATAAATGAGAGAGAAAACACTGCATTTTGTGCCTCTAAGTATGTTTTTATTCCTTTTTCGCTAAATATAGGAGCTATCCAAAACAAGAAAAAGATGAAAATTTTCATAAAGATATAGACCAATATGTAAATTTACATTTTAAAATAATAAGCAATTAAACATATAAATGCTTGATTCTTTTCAAATCATGAGGTAATCTTATTAGATTTACAAGTTCATCAATGTAAGAAAAAAGGCCGCACAAAGCCGCCTTTCTCATTATTTCACATCAAACACGATGGATTTCACTTGTGTCATCGCTTCGATACTGTAACGAATCCCTTGCACTCCTGCTCCAGATCCCTTAACTCCAAGGAATGGGAAGTTATCTGGACCACGTTGGGTCTTATTATTGATATGTACAGTACCCACTTCCAGTTTCTCAGCAATTTCAAATGCTTTAGGGAAATCATTTGTAAAGACTGAAGATTGAAGACCAAACTCTGACTGGTTACAGATCTGAATAGCCTCTTCAACGGAAGTCACACGAATAATCGGAAGAACAGGACCAAATGGCTCTTCCCAAGCTAATTTCATATCCAGTGTCACATGGTCAAACAAGGCAGGCCAGATGAGATTTGCTTCACGTTTGATTTCTGTCAAGGCTGACGCTCCCTTTTCCTGAGCATCTTCAATCAAGCCCCAGATGAAATCTGCTGATGCATTATCAATGACTGGTGTGATATCCGCATTATCAAAGGGATCCCCAACCGTCAGTTTCTCTACCTCTGCCTTAATCAGCGCCGCTAATTTGTCTGCTACGCTCTCCATGACAATGACACGTTTAATAGCCGTACAGCGCTGGCCAGAATAACTGTATGCCCCGCCAACAATCTGCTTAGCTGCATGCTCCAAGTCAGCATCTTCCAGCACAACTGCAGCATCCTTACCACCCAATTCTAACATAATTGGACGCATACCAGCTAACTTCCCGATGCGCTCACCGATTGGGGTGGAGCCAGTAAAGTTAATGTAGTTTACTTCCTTATGCTCAATGATGTAATCCCCGATTTCTGAACCACGTCCTGTGATGGTATTGAAAACTCCAGCAGGCAGACCAGCCTCAGCAAAAGCTTGAGCCAGGAGCAGACCAGAAATTGAACCTTGAGTAGGTGGCTTAAACATCACGACGTTTCCGCCGATAAGGGCAGGAGCAATTTTGGAACCAGACAGGTTGACTGGGTAGTTAAATGGCGCAATGGCCAGTACAACTCCTACAGGCTCACGACGAACCACAGCCAGTTTTTTCTTACTGGCAGCTTCAAAGCCGCCACCTTCCATAACCTGACCGTGAATACGAATGCCTTCTTCAGCCGCATAGCGAATCAAGTCTGCTGTCCGGACTACCTCTCCGACTGCCGCTTTGATCCCCTTGGCAACTTCTTTTGCAAGAATTTCGCCAATCTTCTCCTGATCGCGCTCCAAAATATCCGCAACCTTATGCAAATAAGCTGCACGTTCAACTGCTGAAAGAGCTCGCCAAGCTGGCAAAGCCGCACGAGCGCTTGCCATCGCATAGTCAACCTCTGCCTGAGTCATGGCAGGCACAGTTCCTAAAATCTCATTGTTGATAGGAGATGAGATGGTAATTTCATTTTCAGAAACTTTCCACTCTCCATTTATATAGTTTTTATATTGTGTCACTTGTCCCCTCCAAAATGTTATTAAATATTATTTTACCAAATTTTCTGAAAATTTCAACCAAAAGTTATAAATTTAAAGAATTTTTTCACAATTAAGATAGATTGTCTAAGTTTGTTCATATTATATCTGATTATTTCTATTTTCTTTGATTTCAACTTTCTGAACAAACTTCACTATGCCTTTGAAGAAAACTAAAAAAGACCAGGAAAAACTCCCTGATCTTAATTTTCAGATTAATCGAAGTCCAGATATTCTTTTTCAAGCTCAAGAACTTCTTCCATCGTTGCACATTCAGTCAGTGCACGCTGAGCCAGTTCTTCCATCTTCTTCGTATCCAGCTTCTTCATGAGGCTACGAGTCCGAAGGACAGAAGTCGCACTCATAGAGAATTCATCCAAGCCCATACCTACGAGCAATGGCACCGCTGTTTGGTCGCCGGCCATTTCTCCACACATACCCGCCCACTTGCCTTCAGCATGAGCTGCTTTGATAACATTGTTAATCAAGCGAAGGATAGATGGGTTGTAAGGTTGATAGAGGTAAGAGACTTGCTCATTCATCCGGTCAGCTGCCATAGTGTACTGGATCAAGTCGTTGGTACCGATAGAGAAGAAGTCTACTTCCTTGGCAAATTGATCCGCCAACATAGCTGCTGCTGGGATTTCAATCATAATCCCCACTTGGATATTGTCTGCTACTGCAACGCCTTCAGCTTGCAGCTTAGCTTTTTCTTCGTCATAAACCGCTTTAGCTTTACGGAATTCTGTCAGAAGGGCTACCATTGGGAACATGATGCGCAATTGTCCATGTACAGAAGCACGCAAGAGAGCGCGGATTTGTGTACGGAACATAGCATCACCAGTTTCCGAGATAGAGATACGCAAAGCACGGAAACCAAGGAATGGGTTCATTTCGTGTGGCATATCAAAGTAAGGAAGTTCCTTATCTCCACCAATGTCCATTGTACGAACAACTACTGGTTTTCCATTCATTCCTTCAAGCACAGCCTTGTATGCTTCATACTGCTCATCTTCTGTCGGGAAGTCTTGAGAATCCATGTAAAGGAACTCAGTCCGGTAAAGCCCAACTGCTTCTGCACCGTTAGCATTGACACCTTCAACGTCTTTTGGCGTACCGATATTGGCTGCCAATTCGAAGTGCTTGCCATCTGCAGTCACAGTCTGAGCATCTTTAAGCAATTCCCATTCAGCTTTTTGCTTAGCATAAGCCTCACCAGCTGCTTTAAATGCTGCGATTTGTTCTTCAGTTGGGTTGATAATCACTTCACCAGTGATACCGTTAGCTGCGATCACATCGCCGTCTTTTACAAGTTCAGTAATGTTATTAGTTCCCAATACTGCTGCGATTTCAAGCGTACGTGCCATGATAGCAGAGTGGCTT
>NZ_ALKI01000013.1:0-189678 GCF_000286495.1 Streptococcus sp. AS14 | reverse complement strand
CCGCCGATATTGGTTACAAAAGCTTTAACAAATTTCTTATCCAGCTGTGCTGTATCAGAAGGAGTCAAGTCATGAGCAATCACAACTGATTCTTCATTGATAGACGCTGGATTTGGCAATTTCTTGCCCAGAAGGTTAGCAAGAACACGTTTTGTCACGTCGCGGATATCTGCCGCACGTTCCTGCATATATGGATTGTCGTCCATGTTTTCAAAGAGAGTGATAAACATGTCCGTTACTTCTTTCAGACCAGCTTCTGCATTGGTCTTTTTCGCACGGATTGTTTCTTTGATTTGCCCAACCATTTCAGGGTCAGCAAGTACCATTAAGTGAGCGTCAAATACCTGAGCGGCTTCCTCACCAAGGCTATCTACTGCTTTCTCACGGATAACAGAAAGCTCGTTCTGTGAAGCTTCAAGAGCTGCATCCAAACGAGCCTCTTCTGCATTCGTATCTTCGACTGAAACAGTCTCAAATGATAAATCCGGTTGAACTAATAGATATGCCTTAGCAACGGCAACACCGTCAGATGCTGCAATTCCTTTAAGCATTTCTGTCATATTAAGCCAATCCTTCTTTTTCCATTGTTTCAGAGATTGCAGCGATAGCATCGTCTGCATCTGCACCTTCAGCTGAGATCTTAACATCAGCTCCTTGGCCAACACCGAGACTCATAACACCCATGATAGATTTCAAGTTTACTGATTTACCTTTGTATTCAAGCGTGATGTCTGAAGCGAATTTGCTAGCAGTTTGAACCAACAAAGTTGCTGGACGTGCGTGAATACCTGTTTCTGCTACAATGTGGAAATCTTTAGAAGCCATAGTTAGACTCTCCTTTTAAATAATTCTTTTTGAGTTATTGTGATAACCCTTACAAGTTGATATTATATCACCTTTTGAAATCTTTTTCAAGAATTTTATAGCCCGCTTACAAAATATTTCTTGGGAAATGAAAACTCTTCTTATTATATTGAAGAGAGAATTTTCGAGCTAAATCCCACATTCCCCAAGCTTTATTCAAAAATGGCTTCCACCAAGTTTTTAATCATAAATTTCTTATTTTATAGAAACTAATTGTTATAAAATAAGAATATAAACTCCCCCTCCACTCCTCCTAGTGATTCCCTAAATTCTGTAACACAAGATATTGGATTTTTGTTTTTAGGCGGAAAAGCTACTAGTCATTTTTCTAACATTTTAAGACTTGTTTAAGCATTGCCGCATCAGCATTTTGCTCCTTTTCTGCAATTTTTCACTTCTTTTCACCGCTTATACAAACACTATATATTGTATTGTAATCTATCCTATAACAAAATATCACACAATATTTAGTTCAAAACTATTGACATTCTATTTTCTTTTAGATATACTAGTTTCGTATTATTTAAAAGAAAAAACGAAAGTTTAGAGGAATTTTTAATGGTAACTATTTACTCAAAAAACAACTGCGTTCAGTGCAAAATGACCAAGCGCTTCTTAGAGACTAATCATGTAGAATATCGCGAAATCAACTTGGATGAACAGCCAGAATTCATTGACCATGTCAAAGATCTTGGTTTCAATGCTGCTCCTGTGATTCAGACAGCAACTGAGGCATTTTCTGGTTTCCAACCTGGTAAATTGAAAAAATTGTCTTAATGTAGTTTATTTTGAGGGCGGCGCGCCTTGATTGGGAGATAAACTAAAAGACAGATTATCAGGGCAAACTGCAGCTCCTATGCTCATAGGGGCCGTTTCTTTTGTAAGGCGGATATTTTTCCGCTAGCTAATTATCTTATTTATATAGAAAAGGAAAAACATGGGACTCAAACATTTAGAGGATGTGACATACTTCCGACTCAACAACGAAATCAACCGTCCAGTTAATGGTCAGATTATGCTTCATAAAGATCAAGAAGCCTTAAAAGCTTTTTTTAAAGAAAACGTTGAGCCAAACACCAAGCAATTTTCTTCTATCACAGAAAAAATTAAATATTTAATAGAAGAAAACTATTTGGAGAAGGAATTTATTGAACTTTATTCTCCTGAATACATCGAGGAGCTGACTGCTTTTATCCATGCTCAAGATTTCAAGTTTAAATCTTTCATGGCTGCTTATAAGTTCTACAACCAGTATGCCCTGAAGACAAATGATGGTGAATACTATCTGGAAAGCATGGAGGATCGGGTACTCTTCAACGCCCTCTACTTTGCCAACGGAGATGAAGCCATTGCCAAGGATATTGCCAATGAAATTATCCACCAGCGCTACCAACCAGCTACACCAAGCTTCCTCAACGCTGGTCGGGCTCGTCGCGGTGAATTGGTTTCCTGCTTCCTCATCCAAGTAACAGATGATATGAACTCAATCGGCCGCTCCATTAACTCTGCCCTGCAGTTGTCTCGTATCGGAGGCGGGGTCGGTATTTCCCTCAGCAATCTGCGGGAAGCTGGAGCCCCTATCAAGGGTTATGAAGGAGCTGCATCTGGCGTTGTGCCTGTTATGAAACTCTTTGAGGACAGCTTCTCTTACTCTAACCAACTGGGGCAACGTCAAGGAGCTGGAGTTGTTTACCTCAATGTCTTCCACCCAGATATCATCGCCTTCCTTTCTACCAAGAAAGAAAATGCCGACGAAAAAGTTCGGGTTAAAACCCTCTCACTCGGTGTTGTCATTCCGGATAAGTTCTACGAATTAGCACGCAAAAATGAAGAAATGTACCTCTTCAGCCCATATTCTGTTGAACGTGAGTATGGAGTACCATTTGCCTACCTTGACATCACTGAAAAATACGATGAATTGGTCGCTAATCCAAATATCACTAAGACCAAGATCAAGGCCCGTGATTTGGAAACAGAAATTTCCAAACTCCAACAAGAATCTGGCTATCCTTATGTCTTAAACATTGATACGGCCAACCGTTCAAATCCAATTGACGGTAAAATCGTCATGAGTAACCTTTGCTCTGAAATCCTGCAGGTACAAGAGCCTAGCCTTTTGAATGATGCGCAAGAGTATCTCCACTTGGGAACAGATGTGTCATGTAACTTAGGCTCTACCAACGTTGTCAACATGATGACTTCGCCCGACTTTGGAAAATCCATCCGGACTATGACACGCGCCCTGACCTTTGTCACAGACAGCTCACACATCACAGCTGTGCCATCTATCGACAATGGTAACAGTCTGGCACATACCTTTGGTCTGGGAGCTATGGGACTGCACAGCTACTTAGCACAGCAGTTGATTGACTATGGATCAGCGGAAGCTGTAGAGTTCACCAGCATCTACTTTATGCTCATGAACTACTGGACCTTGGTTGAGTCTAATAATATCGCTCGCGAGCGCGGTGTGACCTTCCATAACTTTGAAAAATCTGACTATGCTAATGGCACTTACTTTGACAAATACCTGACGGGTGAATTTGTACCTAAGTCTGACCGTGTCAAAGAACTCTTCGCAGGTATCTTTATCCCGTCTGCAGAAGATTGGGCAGAGTTGCACGACAAGGTCAAGGCTGATGGTCTCTACCACCAAAACCGCCTGGCCGTTGCGCCAAATGGCTCTATCAGCTACATCAATGATGTTTCTGCTTCAATCCATCCAATTACTCAGCGAATCGAAGAACGTCAAGAAAAGAAAATCGGTAAGATCTACTATCCTGCTGCTGGTCTGTCAACTGAGACTATCCCTTACTACACCAGTGCCTATGACATGGACATGCGAAAGGTTATCGATGTCTATGCAGCCGCAACTGAGCACGTGGACCAAGGTCTTTCCCTGACTCTCTTTATGCGCAGCGATATTCCTAAAGGCCTCTACGAATGGAAAAAAGAAAGCAAGCAAACAACCCGCGACCTTTCTATCCTGCGTAACTATGCCTTCAACAAGGGTATCAAGTCCATCTACTACGTCCGCACCTTCACTGATGATGGGGGCGAAGTAGGTGCCAACCATTGTGAAAGCTGTGTCATCTAGCAAGAGATTTTAGAAAAAGAAAAGGAAATTCGACCATGTCATAATTTTACTTTCCTCATTATGGACAGGAAGGTAAAATCGTGGAGTATTGGGGTAGTATCCAAGAAGTGATAGCTGATACCCCATCAGGTCGTACCATCTACTAAAGGAGAAAGAATGCAAACTTACTACAAAGCCATTAACTGGAACGCTATCGAAGATGTCATCGATAAGTCCACCTGGGAAAAACTGACTGAGCAATTTTGGCTGGATACGCGGATTCCCTTATCCAATGACCTGGATGACTGGAGAAAGCTGTCCCACAAGGAAAAAGACCTAGTCGGCAAGGTCTTCGGTGGCCTGACCCTGCTGGATACCCTCCAGTCTGAGTCTGGTGTGGATGCCCTGCGCAAGGATGTCCGCACAGCCCACGAAGAAGCTGTCTTCAACAACATCCAATTTATGGAGTCCGTTCACGCCAAGTCCTACTCTTCTATCTTTTCTACGCTCAACACCAAGTCAGAAATCGATGAAATCTTTGACTGGACCAACACCAATCCATACCTGCAAAAGAAAGCTGAGATTATCAATGAGATTTACCTGAACGGTACAGCTCTGGAAAAGAAAATAGCCAGCGTTTTCTTGGAAACCTTCCTCTTCTACTCTGGTTTCTTCACTCCGCTCTACTATCTGGGTAATAACAAACTGGCCAACGTTGCTGAAATTATCAAGCTGATTATCCGTGACGAGTCTGTCCATGGAACCTATATCGGCTACAAGTTCCAGCTAGCCTTTAACGAGCTGCCAGAAGACGAGCAAGAAAAACTCAAAGAATGGATGTACGACCTGCTCTACACCCTCTATGAAAATGAAGAAGGCTACACTGAAAGCCTCTATGACACAGTCGGCTGGACTGAAGAAGTCAAGACCTTCCTGCGCTACAATGCCAACAAGGCTCTGATGAATCTAGGGCAAGATCCGCTCTTCCCTGACTCAGCAGACGATGTCAATCCTATCGTCATGAACGGTATCTCAACCGGTACTTCCAACCATGACTTCTTCTCCCAAGTGGGTAACGGCTACCTGCTAGGCGAAGTTGAAGCCATGCAGGATGACGACTATAATTACGGTTTATAAGACAAAGACCCCCTCTTTCCAAAATACGGAAAGAGGGGGTCTTTGACTGACTATTAATCTATTGACTATCATAGATATATTCTTCCAGATGTTCTGCGACTGTAATCTCAACTCCAACATCAGATGTTAGATAAATCACGGTACAGTCATGAGCTGGGACAATAGGAAATAAAAAGGGCTTCATATTTTGATAAATTCTATACATCCGCCTTTGACTCGTTGGATTTTCAAGATAAAGCTTGCTGTCACCACCAGAAAAGTCAGCTGGCAGAAGGGCATAATAAGCTACCAAAGCTCCATTTTCATCCAATACTCTAGTCTTATTTAAATCCTCAGCTATTTTTTTCATCATTAAAGTAGCCATCTTTTCCTCCCTTCATGTTTTTTATCCAAATAAAGGTGGAGCTAGGAACATCATCCCTAACTCCACTTATGCAGTCACTAATTAGATACGCGATAATACGGATGCTGGGAAGCAGTGATAGCATCTTGTCCAACTCGAATCTGTGCTTTAGGATTCTCGTTTCCAGTATCAGGCAAAACAGCTCCTTCTGGAATTACTAAAAAGGTTGCGCTACTGCTACCAGCAGTATAAGCAAGAGTAGATACATAACTACCATCGCTTACTTGACCTTTTAGTAAAGTATAATCGCTGGATTCTTTTCCATTCAGAGTATGAGAAACGACCCCTTGATTATTCAATACTATCGCATCCCCCAAATCATTTTGCCAAGTACCGGCTACAGTCGAAAAATCTCCTGCTGCCAAAGCATTGACATCGATACCCGCTGCTGGAGTGGCTGGGTCTTTCGTGTCAGACTTTGTTTCATTTTTAGGCTGAGCTTCAGAAGATACTGACGCTGCATCAGTTTCATCTGGGCTAGCTGATGGAACAGCTTTCGCTTCAGACTTAGAATCTGATTTAGAAGTTTGAACTGTTTGGCTAGAGCTACTACTTTGAGATGTTTGCTTGTCCTGCTGTTTACTGCAAGCACCAAGCAAGATAATGGAAGAAGTGAGTGCAGTCGCAAGAAACATTAATTTTGCATTTTTCATAAAAGAGGCCTCCTCATGAATTAATACCTTTTTGTAATCTTATTGTAACATTTTGAATTAATAAAATCAATAATCATATTGAAATATTATAAAATTAATTTATTGCTACATAACGACGGCTACCACTATACCCAACATAGCTAATCCACTGATGACCATCTGCAATAAAAGTTTGATCATAAAAGACTGTGCTCCCTTTGTCAAAGTTTGCTAGTTCTGGACTTGATATTTTAGCTTCAGACCGAATAGAAGCATAGCCTTGAAAAACGTAATTCCCTTTTGATGGAATAGATATAGTTGGTAATGCGACTTCCGTAGTAGCTGAGCCGGCACCTACAAGTTTTCCATCATCCTGAACGTAGTACAGGTGGACGTTGTATTTCCCTGTGGAATTTTTATGATCACTTACTTTAATAGTCTGTTTGTAAGTCCCATCTGGTTGCTTGCTAGCAGTGTACCAAACCACGTCATCCTGGTCATTGGCAGCAGACCATGTAGGTACCTTTACTTCTTTTACACCACCAGGATTAGAAACATTAGACACAATAATATCAAAGGTACCTGTCTTTGAAGTATTATTCCGAATAGTAATAGTTCCTGTCGGCCGGATTAATTCCTTATCCAAGGAGACTTCTGTCGTCGTTCCTGTTACACAAATCATTTGGCCATTATTTTGAACATAGTATAAATGCACATTATATTTTCCAGTGGAATATTTATGATCGCTAGCCTTTATTGTCAATTTGTAAGTGCCATCCGATTGTCTTTTAGGAGTATACCAAATAATATCATCTTGATCATTCGCACTAGACCATGCAGGTACTTTTACTTCTTTTACACCACCAGGATTGGAAATGTTAGATATAACAACATCAAAGGTTCCTGTTTTTGAATTATTATTTTGAATAGTAATTTTCCCTTCAGGCTTCTTAATAGAAACGGTAGTCTTCGTTCCCCCAGCTCCAACCATTTCCCCATTATTTTGAACATAATATAGATGGATATTATACTCTCCCGTAGAACCTTTATGTTTATTTGCATTGACAGTTATTTTATATGTTCCATTAGGCTGTTTAGCAGCAGTGTACCAAACAATATCATCTTGTCCATTTTCACTTGACCAAGTTGGTAATTTCACTTCTTTCACACCATACGGGCTAGAGACATCAGATACAATGACATCAAAAGTCCCTGTCTGAGCATTATTGTTTTGGATAGTCAAGGTTCCCTTTAAAGGAGCCTTTGTCTTTGTTACTCCAATGGCAATATATCTACGATTTCCAGCAAAGGAGAGATAGCTAATCCATTGATGGTCATCTGCTTCCAATTTACGATCATATGTAACAGTTTGTCCTGCATCATAATAAGCTAATTCAGGACTAGACATCTTAGGCTCAGCTTTAATGGAGGCTCTTTGAGTGAAATGATACACTCCACTGGCAGGGATTCCTTGATTATCAGAAGGCTGGGAAATCGGTGTGGATGTACCTCCAATGATATCTTTAAAATGTATAAAGCCTGAGATTGAACTTGCAGCAACTACTCTGCGATTATAACTTTTACTCCAAGCATAGTTATATTCTTCAATTTCTACATTATTTCCCAATACATTGGACACCCATGCTACATGTCCGTAACTTCCATCATCAATCCAAGCGACTGAGCCAAGAGCTGGATGATTATCTACCCTATATCCTTCTCTTCTTGCCCGATACCCCCATTCACCGCCATTTCCGTACGCACGAGGAATGTTAAAACCATTAACTGAACTTAATCTATAAGCAGTAAATGAAGTACAATTTTTAACAATAAGTCCCCAATCGTCCGCAGCATAATCAGGGAGATTTTTAAACCTTACTGGATAATCATCGCCTCGAGCGATTGAACCATTCCCTGTAGCCAGTAAAGTCGTATGTCCAGTCCCGTTTGCAACTTTACCAACAGTTGTTTTGAGAGTTGTTTTTTCTTCTTTAGTTGCACGGCGGCGGCTGACATCATTAACAATTGAGGTGGCTGGCTTATCTACATTCGAAGCGGCATAGCCACGTGTTACTAAATGTTTAGGATTAGTAGGATCATCTATAACTGGATTTATTTCAACAGTTTTCTGTTTTTCATTAACTGTTGAAGTTTGATCAGAAACAGGCTCAGTGTTGATTGGAATATCATTTGCATTTGTCGCTTTATTTTCAGTTTCTAGTGGTTCAGGAACTTCAGAAGTTACTCCATTTTCAATACTAACTAAATTGTTATTTACAGCATTTTTTGTTTCCGATTCAATATCAGAACTTACTGTTGCATTTGACTTTTCTGAAACACTCTGATTTGTGTCCACAGCTATGTCAGAAGGTGCTGTAGAAACTACTGAATCAGTACCAGTTGGCGAAATTACTTGATCAGCAGCAACTGTTTGAGTCCCTGCAAATAATAATGTTCCTAGAAGCACTGAAACTGCTCCTAGAGAATATTTACGAATAGAAAAACGTTGAACCTGCTTATTAAAAAATTGATTTTTCATTTTATTTGCTCCCTTTATTAATCTTTGTGCACGACAACATTTAATTTCCTAAAGCCAAAACCAAATCATGGCGAGATAATAAGAAATCCTAAACATGTGATTCTCTCCTTTCCTATTTAACTTTTTCCATGTTTCAATTATAGACTCAATTACAAATAAAAAACAGGACATAGATGTCCTGCTAGCCTTGATGATAGAGCCGAAGTTCTTTATTCCACTCCTCAGCCATTTTTTTAGATAGAAAAGTATGACCTAACAATCTTGCCAGTGTCAGTCCCTCTTCATAGTATTGTTGAGCTTTTTTCTCGTCCTTGTGTACGAAAAGCTCATATTCTCCCTCTAACATTCTTATCAGCGGTTTCTTTTGATAGTCCTCTGTCAATTCCATGATTACATTAAGTTTGTTGAGCGTATCTTTTGTATAAATGAACTCTTTTCGCTCGCACTCAATACCTGGGATTGTCAGTAGAGCATCTCGCATGAGAAAGAGATATTCATTTGGAATATAGTCAACTGACTGCAGTAATCGCTGAGCGATTCTTGCATATAATTCCTTATCAAACTTAGCTGACCGAATCTCCTCTTCATCTCCCACATAGATCTGATAGAGCTGGATGTAGAGTAAATCATTCACGTCATAATGCTTTTTACTCTGCAAATCGTCCAAATGCTGGGCAAAGAGAGTCATTCCATACTTATGGAATTTCTCAGAAGTATAAGTATAAATCTTTGATTGCAAGATATCCATTACATTCTGCTCAGCTTCTGGCAAATCATCATAATAAACTTCAAAAATTTCATCTATGATATGCTCCAATTCGAACAAAGCTTCGGTATTGCCATAAGTGGTCGTCCGAATCAGCTTATACTTCAAGCGCTGATAGTCAGTAGGTAGAGCTACATCTTCTTTTTTACTTCCTGTCAAAGTTGTCAAATCGACCTCTAGACAGAAAGCCAGATATTCTAAAGTAGAAAGAGTAGGCTGGGAAATGCCTGACTCCAAACGGGTTAACTGCCGTATAGAAAGCTTTGACTCATCACCACACAATTGCTCCTTAGTCCAGCCCCTATTTAATCGAAGCTGTTTCAAATGCTGTCCAAATTCTTTTCCTTGCATCGTCAATCCCCTCCCAAATAAATCAGGAAACTTTTGGTTATGTTATCATGTTATTCTAGATTTATTATAGCATAATTGGAAAGATTTTACTAATAAAATTCCAAAAAGATTACTTCCTTTTCTCAGTGATGAAATCTACCTAACTGTTGCAACAGTTAGGTAGAGCGGAGCTATTGAGACCTTAGGCTCAATAGCTAGTCATGGAACTCTGCAGGAGGTCGCTGACATCCGCCATCACTTGAGAAAAGCATGTAAATCTAAAAATTAGTATATTACAAGTATTAAAGGACCCCAAACTTAAAAGTTTAGAGTCCTTCTACCATATTCTTTTTTGAGTCTAAACACAAAAAAACTAGTAATACACATTCAAGTGAGAAGGCAAGACACGAATCGTTACTGGCAGTTGGTCACCCTCATCTCCGTCAACGTTGACGCTGAGCTCTGCCTTGTCATCAGCCAACTCAACTGTGATTTCCCTAAAGGTCAGATACTCGATATTATCACTTTCTTCTCCATTGCCCGAAATCAAATCCGGCACAGAAACCAAGGTGTCCAAGAGATTTTTATCCTTAAGATACAAAAGATGGAGCAAGCCGTCATTGACAGTAGCTTCAGGGAGAATGCTCTCGAAACCTCCGATAGAGTTGGTAGAGCCAATCAAGAGTGTACTGCTCTTTATCGTACGCTCTTCTCCATCAATATTTAAGTGAAATTCGTAAAAACTAGTATCCATCAACTGCTTGAAACCAGAGATAAAGTAGGCAAACTTGCCCCACTTGGTCTTGTCTTCTGAATCTACGTTGTTGATTGACTCAGGAATAGTTCCAATGGCAACCACATTCATAAAGTACTGGTCATTAATCTTGCCGATATCAAGTGGCTTGACTTTGTTGATATCCAGATTCTGAATGGCTTCTTCAGCGTCTAGAGGAATGCCGAGAGCACGCGCCAAATCATTGACTGTACCAAGTGGAAAGAAACCAAAAGTCGGACGATAGTCTAGTTCAGCCAGGCCGCTGATTCCTTCATTGACTGTTCCATCGCCGCCCATGACAAAGACGCTATCATAATGGTCTTCTGCTGCTTGCTTAGCAAAAGCTGCTGCGTCTCCGCCTTTTTCAGTATGCTTGACCACTACCTCATCGAAACATTTTGCCAGCTTTTCCCTTGCCAAGTCTTCATAGGACTTGGCTTTTTCGCCTCCCGAGCTAGGGTTGACAATTAATAGGACTTTAGACATAAGGAAACCTCTTTTCATTTGATAGCTCATTATACCATCTGGAAAACACTTTCACAACTATTTGAAACTGCTGGCTTTAGAAAAACCAGAAAAGCAGTTTGGTATTTAAACTCTATTCCACAGAAAAACACTTCCGCCATTAGATTGTCAAGTTAACTTGAGAAGTGCTGTCTTATATTTAGTTTTTCTATTAAAAGAAGACAATGAGAACAAAGGCAATGAGGTTATTGGCCAGATGTAGGCCCATTGAGTAGCGCAGGTCCTTCTTAGCTAGATAGCCTAGGCCAAAGATTGCCCCCAAGATGAAGTAAACCAGAAACTGGACAAGATTGCCCGGCATGTGCAGAAGAGAGAAAAAGCTGGCAGATACAGTTAAATAGAGCAGAATTTTCGCCAAGCTATTTTGGTCAGGAAAGAGAAACTTAGCCAAAAATCCTCGTGTCAGCAACTCCTCGAGAATAGGAGCAAAGATTACCATGTATAGGAAGGCAAAGGCTGGCTGCTGCTGAATCAACTCTACAGCAGTGTTCTGATTGGCAGAAGATTCAATAGGAACGAGCTGCTGGAAGATGATAAAAGCAAGCAAGAGGGCGCTGGGAAGCCAGATAGAACTGGTCAGCTTGGTATTTTTGATTTCCAGTTTCAAATCTTTCTGGTACCATTTCCACATGGCAAAAGAATAGAGACTGGCAAGTATAACAAAAATCGGCAAAATCAATAGTTGAGAAGTTCTTCCTGTCAGAGAACCCATAGTGAAGAGAACTATAGCCGAAAATATATAGAAATAGGCCAAGAGGACAAGTATATAAAGGCCAAAATTAGTAAAGAAAGTTTTTAATTTCATAGTGATTCCTTATAGTTTGCTTTACTGAAACATAGCTAGCAGCAGCATTATAGCCATAGGAAGATTGTTCAGGATATGAACCAACATGGAATCTTTTATATTCCCCCGACGAGCATAGGATAAATATAAAACCAGTCCAAGTGCAAAATAAATTGGAAACTCTGTCAATTGAGTGATATGAGGCAGAGTGAAGACCACAGAAGTCACAATAGCAGGCAAAACTTTTTGATTATTTTTGAAAAAGAAGGCAGTCCCAAAACCGCGGAAAATTAATTCTTCCATGATAGGAGCAATAAAAGCAATCGTTGCAACAAAGAGCAAGGCAAAGAAGATATGCTGCGAAGACATCATTCCCCCTAGCCCTTGTATGGCGCTGTCATTACTGGTCTGGGAATTGCCGCTCAGGATGAGATTGAGATAAACACCGACAATAGCAGCCACTCTGGCAAGGAAAAAGAATAGAAAAGCAAAACCGATATCCTTGCCAGACAGTTTAAATTTCTTCTTTTCTTCAGGCACATGCTTCTGATATCGCCGCCATGAGACACGAAAAATCAGGAAAACTAAAATCAGATACAAGGCTACCAATAAGATTTCTGCATAAATAGGTAAATTCTTCCCGAGCCTTAAGAATAGCATTGGAGCAACATTTATAAGGAGGCTAAGAGCAATTAAGCCTATCCATTTTCCAAGTCCTAAAGCAATTGATTTGAAGTTGTTCATTTTGTATTCTCCTTTTGATAAATATTGATACCGACTTCCGTATCCTCAACAGCAATATCTCCCTTCTGCTGGAGAATAGTGGCAGCGAGGAAAAAATCTCCTGCACAGCCGGCTGCATGGAAGCTAGCAAGAACGATATAAGAAGCCGCAGTTAAAATATGCAAGCCATAGATCAAGGTCAGGGCTAGGCTAATCAGAAAGAAAGGTGCCAGGATAATGACAAGCATCCTTTTTCGACTGTAACGACTGCCTGGGCTGGTCGCATAGGCCATGCCGCTCTTAAAACCAAACTTGACCTTGGTATTTTCATCTCCCAAGACCTTGAAGAAAAAGCCGTGAATCAGCTCATGGATGACCATTAGAACAAGGAGGTAGAGTAAGTCAAAAAAATGAAAAACTTCGCTACCCTTGCCATACATCAGAATAGCAATCCAAGTAAAGAGGGCTAGAAAAGGGAAGATCAGCAATACAGCCGTTATATTCAGAGTCAGATTGACCTTTTTATTATGGATAAAATCAAGTTCTTTCAGTAGTTTCATAATTTCCGCCTTTCATCGGGAAATAAGCTTATTTGAAATATTTTCTTACCATTGGATAATACATAAGATTGATATAGATATGGATCACCACTAGGACGACAAAACCGGAAACGACATTGAGGGGGGTGAAAGTTCCCACTATCCCTAAAACAATATAGAGGATTGGCAGAAGTCTCTGATTTACATTGAAGAGAATAAGATAGCACTGTTCATAATTGGCTTGCAGCTCTGACTCATCATAAGAGAGCACAAATTCTTTTATTTCCTCAGTAGTCGGAAAGGCTGATAGCTTATAGTGCCGCACCTTCTGAACTGTCTTTAAAAAGACAACTTGCAAAATAATATAAAGAAAGGCAATCGCATAATCTATAAAACTCCACTGAAGAGGGCTCTTATGATTAGTAATATTTCCAATAAAAACAACTCCAACTAAAATCGTAAAAAGAACGATAGCACTGCTGATATTAAAGACAATAGTCGCATATTCCAGATTTTTAAAGGTTAGCCGGTACCATTCATAATTCTTATCCTCATCTGCTTCTTTTTCATAGGCTTCATTGTATTTACGAGTCCGATAAATCAAGAAAAAGACCAAGGGATAGAGGATGATAAGGCTGGCCCTACCTAGCTGGCGCAGCAGTTGAACAGAAAAAATAGTCGACCAACTGATGTTTTTTAGCAGACCAGTTTCAGAAAACAAAATAGACAGACCACCTATTAAAGCTCCAGCTAGAAATATAAGGACATTATATAAAACTCTTTTCTGTGTAGATATACGTTTTTGCTCTTTCACGACTTCTTCTCCTTTATTTTTTTACAATAGATGATACAAGAATGCTGAGGCTGAAGGACTGTTTTAGCTCCTGTTGAAATGAATCTTAATTGGTTCTTCATTCTGCTTCCTCCACCAGCCGAAAGACATTCTCAACGTTTTCATTGAAAATATGGGCAATCTTAAGGGCAATCACAATCGACGGGGTATATTCGCCTCTCTCTATAAGGCTGATTGTCTGCCTGGAAACACCGGCCAGCTTAGCCAGTTCTGTCTGGTTGAGACCGTCACGCGCCCTCAACTCCTTGAGTCGATTTCTAAGCTGCATCATAAACTCCTTATTTATTATTCTCCCTTGGATAAAATCATTGTAACAGATTCTTTTCTTTTTGACAAGTATCTTTGTCAAAAAAATAATAATCATTGTCAAATTTTCTATTATCATGTACAAAAAAGAATCCAGCTCAAACTGAATTCTTTTCCTTTATTCATCTAATTCTGAAAATACTTCTTTTAAAATAGCAATCCCCTGCTGAATTTCATCCCTGCTGATAGTCAAAGGCGGCAGGAGACGGATAACATTTTCTCCGGCTGTCAAGATAATCAAGCCTTTCTGACGAGCGGCTTCAACAATCTTTGACAGACTGGCACTTGTTTCAATCCCAATCATCATGCCCAGGCCTCGAACAGCAGAAATCTTTGGATGGTCCTGAAAAGCAAACTGCAGCTGCTCCAGTAAGATGGCACTCTTAGACCTGACTTCTTCCATAAAGCACGCCTCTTTCATGATATGCAAGGTCTCCAAGGCGGCTGCCATGGCTAATTTATTGCCACCAAAGGTGGAACCATGACTGCCAGGTCCAAAAGCGGGAGCCAAGCTGGATTTTCCTAATAGAGCACCAGCGGGCAGGCCATTGGCCAGACCCTTAGCCAGTGTCACAATATCCGGTATAATCCCATAATGCTCAAAGGAATAAAGCTGACCCGTGCGCCCCATACCTGTCTGCACCTCATCAACAATCAGCAAAATCTCCTCTCGTCGGCAAAAATCAGCCAAGTCTTTGACAAAAGCTGCTTCTGCTGGACGAACTCCTGATTCTCCTTGGACCAATTCCAACATGACAGCTGCCGTATCCTGATTGACCAAGTCTTCTACGCTGGCCAAATCATTGTAAACCGCATAGCTGAAATGGGGAACCCCATCACCAAATCCTTCCTTAATCTTATCCTGTCCTGTTGCGGCCATAGCGCCAAAGGTTCGACCGTGAAAGGATTGCTGAAAAGTGATAATGCCTTGCTTGCCAGTAGCTTTGCGGGCTAGCTTAATAGCAGCTTCATTGGCTTCTGCTCCGCTATTGCAGAAAAAAGCCAAATAATCATAAGAACCTGCCAGTTCCTGAGCCACCTGCTCTTGCAGAGAGCTAAGATAGAGATTGGGACTGTGCCAGATGCGCCCTGCTTGCTGGATCAAAGCCTGCTGGACCTGCGGGTGAAAGCCAAGATTGGTTACGCCAATCCCCGATGAAAAGTCCAAATAAGCTTTTCCCTCATTGTCAATCAGATAGGAGCCCTCTGCTTTAACAAACTCAATGGGTGCCCGCTTGTAGTTTTCAAATAAATAAGTCATCGTTATCCCTCTGCTATCAAGGTGCCCGTCAAAAGATTGTCACCAATCAGAACCTGCCCGACACCGGAAAGCACAGTCTGGACAGCACTCTCAATCTTGGGAATCATACCACCCTTGATGACACCTGTCTGAATCTTCTTGGAAACCTGACTGGTCAGAAGCTGGGGCAGGACCTTTTTGTCCTCTAGAACTCCTTCTATATCTGTCATCAGGATTAGCTTCTCTGCCTGCAAGCTGCTAGCAACTGCCGCTGCTAGATAGTCTGCATTGATATTTAAGAGATCGCCAGATGAATTTTCTCCTAGCGAAGCCAGCACTGGGACTATGTCCGCAGTCAGCAGCTGCTCTAGATAAGCAGTTTGAATCGCCGTCACCTGACCGACATAGCCATAGAGGTCTTTATTGATAAAATCTGCCGAAACTGTCTTTCCCAAATGAGAAACCAGCTGAAGGCTTTCAATAT
Source organism: Streptococcus sp. AS14 (assembly GCF_000286495.1). NCBI lineage: Bacteria > Bacillati > Bacillota > Bacilli > Lactobacillales > Streptococcaceae > Streptococcus > Streptococcus sp. AS14. The sequence continues at coordinate 173,702 of NZ_ALKI01000013.1, read as the reverse complement.
CTGAGTCGTTCAGTTCTTGTGTCAACGTCCGGCCGACTTGACCTAGCAAAGCCTGCTCAATGATGGGTAAGTCAGACTTAGCTGTCACCCGCAATCCCTTAACCTTGTGAGTAGGCAGCTGACGCTCTTTCATGAGTTGGTTAATGACCAGACCGCCCCCGTGAACGACCACGATTTTCTTACCAGCTGCTATCCACTCTTGCATCTGCTTGATAAACTTATCAGACAGTTTTTGCGCAGCAACACCGCCAATTTTTATAACAATCACATCTTTCATTGCATTTCTCCTTAGGTTCTATAGAGGGCATTGATTTTCACATAATCATAGGATAAATCGCAGCCCCAGGCCTGAGCTTCAGTGTCCCCATCGTGCAGGTCAATGGTCAAGGTCAGCAGCTCTCCAGCCATGGCATCACTAGTCTCCTCGGGATTAAATGCCACAGGGCTAGAGGCCTGCATAACTGGAATCCCCGCAATCCAAATATCAATATTATCTACTGAGACATCTGCTCCCGCATAGCCGATAGCTGCTAAGATTCGGCCCCAATTGGGATCTTGGCCAAAAATGGCGGTTTTAACCAAGCTAGAGCCAACGACACTTTTAGCAATCATACGGCCGCTACGTTCATCCTTGGCATGCCGAACATTGACTTCAATCAGCTTGGTTGCCCCCTCGCCATCCTTAGCAATTTTCTTAGCCAAGTCAGCCATAAGATAGCGGAGCATCTTGGAAAACTTTTCAAATTCTTCCGTATCTGGTAGAATTTCTTCGTTTTGTCGGCATCCATTTGCCATGACTAGCACCATGTCATTGGTCGATGTATCTCCATCCACCGTGATTTGGTTGAAAGTCGTCTCCACATGCTGACTGAGAGCCGCTTGCAGGGTTGCGCTAGAAATATTAGCGTCACAGGTGATAAAGGCCAGCATAGTCGCCATATTCGGATGAATCATGCCCGAGCCCTTGGCCACCCCCGCCATAGTCACCAGGTCTGAGCCAAACTCTTCTGTGACTACACAGGTCTTGGTACAAGTATCCGTCGTTAAGATAGCCTCAGCAAAATCTTCTGCCTTGCCACTCACTAGAATCTGTGACAGACCATTTTTAAGAGCATTCATTGGAAGCTGCTCGCCGATGACTCCTGTAGAAGCCAGACCTACCAAGTCGGGCTCAATCTTCAGCTTTTGAGCAGTCAATAGTTGCATCTCATAGGCAGCAGCCAGTCCTTGCTGTCCTGTACAGGAATTAGCAACACCAGAATTAACCACTATTGCCTGCAATTTCTGGCTCTTTTGAATTGATGCTTTGGTCACTAGAAGTGGAGCAGCGATAACCTTATTAGTTGTATAGACTCCAGCCACACTGGCTGGTACTTCAGAGACAATCCAGCCAAAATCCAACTTCTTTTTCTTAAAGCTAGCGTGTAAACCATCAGCCGAAAAGCCTAGCGGACTGGCAATCGTTCCATCAATAATCTTCATATCTAACCCTTTCTCATCTAGACATAGGACGGTTGACTGAGCAGGCCATCTGTTTCAGGAAAGCCCAGCATCAGATTCATATTTTGAACCGCCTGACCAGCAGCCCCCTTGATCAGGTTATCCAGCACAGCCACTACAGTTAAAATGTTTGTCACAGGATTATAGTCAAAACCAATATCTGTATAATTAGTACCGACAACCTGATGCAGATTCGGCAGAGTAGCTTGGATACGGACAAAAGGCTTATCCTGATAGCATTCCTGGTAAATAGCAGCCAACTCTTCTCGAGTCAAAGGTTCTTTTAACTTGCTATAAACTGTCGCCACGATACCACGATTGAGCGGGATGAGGGAAGTTGAAAACTGAATCTGTTGCAATCCCTCATTAAAACGCTGCAACTGCTGCACAATCTCTGGAATATGCTGATGCTGATTCAGCTTGTAAGTCACATAGTTGTCATGCACATGGACAAAATGGCTGGATGCAGCTGGATTTTTCCCCGCCCCTGTCAAACCGCTCTTGGCATCGACAATAATAGAGTCCAGCTCAATAGCCTGAGCCTGCAGCAAGGGAATCAAGGCCAACTCTGTAGCCGTCGCATAGCAGCCGGGATTAGCAATAAATCGCTTCCCTCTGACATCTGTAAACTCAGACAGTCCATAAATAAACGCTTTTTGAAGATAGCCTTCAGCTGGCTCTTTCTGATACCATTTTTTATAAATATTCCCTGGCAAACGATGATCACCAGATAGGTCAATGACTGGAAATCCTGCTTCTACAAAGTCTTTTGACAAATCTTTAGCAACTCCGCTTGACGTTGCAAAGAAAACAAGATCTGCTCGTCGCATTATTTCCTGACTGTCGAAAGCTTCTATTCTCAGGTCGCAAATCCCCTTCAAATGAGGATAAAGCTCTGACACAGGAGCCTCCATATCTTGGCTGGCATGAAGGGAAACGACTTCTGCCTGCGGATGCTGCAGTAAAATACGGAGGAGTTCCATTCCTGAGTAACCAGTAATTCCCACAATCGAAATTCGCATATTTTTAAAACACCTCCGTATAAATATGCGTTTTATTTTACTCGTATATTTTCCCTTTGTCAAGTGTTTTCTGTATTTTTATGCAATATTTTTGAAAATATCATTATTTATTCTAAATCAATTCATAATTTCTTGCCGAGAGCGGCCTATTTGCTTCTCATATAGAGAAGTAAGGGAGCCGAGAGTACAAAAAAAGATCTGCCCAAAGGGCAGACCTTTTCATCTATCTGTTATCTAATATTACAACTTCTCAGCAACTGCTGCTAGCAGGTCTGGAATAGCTAATTGCTTGCTTCCGCCTGCCATAGCCATATCTGGCTTACCGCCGCCTCGACCATCTACAATCGGCGCCAATTCCTTAATCAGATTACCAGCATGGACGTCCTTGGTCTTGCTGGCTGCAAGAACATTGACCTTGTCACCGATTGCTGCGACCAGTACGAGAACATCTGAATAGTCCTTCTGCTTCCAAGTGTCCGCAAAGGTACGCAAGGCACCTGCATCAGAAACAGAGACCTGACTAGCGATAAAGCTATGTCCATTTGCCTCTTGAACATTCTTGAAGACTTCACCAGAGGCCGCTGCTGCTGCCTTTTCCTTGAGCTCTGCATTCTCTTTTTGGAGTTGACGCAGCTGCTCCTGCAGCGCTTCTACCTTGTGAGGCACTTCCTTGATTTGCGGTGCCTTAAGGGTCGCTGCAATAGCCTTGAGCGCCTCTTCTTCCTCACGATAGGCTTCAAAAGCTTCCTTGCTGGTGACCGCCAAGATACGACGAGTTCCGGATCCGATCCCCTCTTCTTTGACAATCTTGAAAATGCCGATTTCAGAAGTGTTGCCTACGTGCGTTCCTCCGCAAAGCTCGACAGAGTAATCACCGATGGTTACGACGCGAACTTCTTTACCATACTTTTCGCCAAAGAGCGCCATGGCACCCATTTCCTTAGCTGTGTCAATATCTGTCTCTATTGTCTCGATAGCAAGGGCTTCCCAGATTTTCTCATTGACTTCTTGCTCGATAGCGCGCAGCTCCTCTGCTGTCACCGCTTGGAAATGCGTAAAGTCAAAGCGGAGAAATTCTACTTCGTTCAGAGAGCCAGCCTGGGTTGCATGGTTACCAAGAACATTATGCAGGGCTGCATGTAAAAGGTGAGTTGCCGTATGATTTTTCATCACACGATGGCGACGGCTGTGGTCAATTTCCAGTTTATAGCTTTGACCGAGAGCCAGAGGAGCCAAAACTTCTACAGTATGCAAAGGCTGACCATTTGGTGCTTTTTGCACATCCGTAACTTGCGCTACCAGATTGCCTGCTCCATCAAAGATTTGACCGTGGTCGGCCACCTGACCACCCATTTCTGCGTAGAATGGCGTTTCTGCAAAGATGAGGGCAGCAGAGCCTGTCTCAACAGACTCCACTGCTGCATCATCTGCTACAATAGCAAGGAGTTCAGCAGTCAGCTCTTCTTTTTCGTAGTTAAAGACACTCTCTACAGTGATGGCCTGCAGGGTTTCATTTTGCATGCCCATTGATCCACCCTTGACGACAGACGCACGCGCTCGATCCTGCTGCTCTTTCATAGCCGCTTCAAAGCCAGCTCGATCCACAGTCATGCCTGCTTCTTCAGCGATTTCTTCGGTCAACTCCAGCGGGAAACCGTAAGTATCGTAGAGTTTGAAGGCATCTTGACCAGCAATAACAGTTTGTCCCTTAGCTTTCAAATCTGCCACAATTGTTTCTGCAAAGTGTTGACCAGAGTGCAGAGTACGAGCAAAAGATTCTTCCTCACTCTTGATAATCTTTTCGATAAAGTCTTGCTTTTCAAGAACTTCTGGGTAGTAGCTTTCCATAATCTTGCCCACTGTTGGAACCAGTTTGTAAAGGAAAGGCTCATTGATCCCCAGCTTTTGACCATGCATTGAAGCACGACGGAGCAGACGACGAAGAACATAGCCTCGACCTTCATTTCCAGGAAGAGCCCCATCACCAATGGCAAAGGAAAGCGAGCGGATATGGTCTGCGATAACCTTGAAACTCATATTGTCGCCATCTTGGTCATAGACCTTGCCAGACAGCTTCTCTACTTCACGAATAATTGGCATGAAGAGGTCGGTCTCAAAGTTGGTCTTAGCCCCTTGGATAACTGCGACCAAACGCTCCAACCCTGCGCCCGTATCAATGTTCTTATGTGGCAATTCCTTGTACTCGCTACGCGGTACAGCAGGGTCTGCGTTGAATTGTGACAAGACGATATTCCAGATTTCGATATAGCGATCGTTTTCAATATCTTCTTCTAAGAGACGGACTCCGATATTTTCTGGATCAAAAGCCTCACCCCGGTCAAAGAAAATCTCTGTATCCGGCCCAGAAGGTCCTGCACCGATTTCCCAGAAATTATCCTCAATCGGAATCAAATGACTAGGCTCAACTCCCATAGCAATCCAGCGGTTGTAAGAGTCCTTGTCGTCTGGATAGTAGGTCATGTAGAGCTTGTCTTTGGGGAAATCAAACCACTCAGGGCTAGTCAAAAGCTCGTAAGCCCACTCAATCGCTTCATCACGGAAATAATCACCGATAGAGAAGTTGCCCAGCATTTCAAACATAGTATGGTGGCGGGCAGTTTTTCCGACATTTTCAATATCATTGGTTCGAATGGCCTTTTGAGCATTGGTAATCCGAGGATTCTCTGGAATAATGGTTCCGTCAAAGTATTTCTTGAGGGTTGCTACACCAGAGTTAATCCAGAGCAAGGTTGGATCGTTGACCGGCACCAAGCTGACAGATGGTTCTACTGCATGACCTTTAGTTGCCCAAAAATCCAGCCACATTTGACGAACCTGAGCACTTGACATTTGTTTCATTTATTTTTCTCCTTAATTTTTTTCTAAAAATAATTGCATTATGACGACGAACTTTCCAGCATTTCAACATAATCAATAGCGACACAGAGGGAAATCACCAAATCTGAATAAGTCACATCATAGACACTCACCTGATAAGTAGAGGTTAGATGGAAGAGTTCCTTGGTAATCTCTGCAACGACTTGATTGCTGTCATCCAGCAGACGAAAGTTTAAATCCCAGATATTCCCTTCAACTCGAAGACCCAAATTATCAAATTTATATTTATCACGCAAAAAAGAGAATTTCTTACGGATATAAAAGCTATGCCCGCTGCTGAGTTTAATTTCAAACTGGGGCAGGAGGGTTATAAGGGTCTTGGTAATCTGACTGACGATTTGACCCTGACTATCATAGATAGTAAAGGTCTTAGGAATCTGGAAGAAAGAGCCTTCCACTTGATAATCCACATTTCCTCGATCGTCCTTGATATCAAAGCGTTCGCCGCCTAAGCGAAATTTCTGTTTGACAAGATAGGTTTTCATTATATTACCTCCACAGTCAACATAAAAGACAAGTTCCTTGTCCGAAGGGCGAAAAACCGCGGTACCACCTTCATTCAATGAACTTGTCATTCTCATTTCGTATTCTATTTTGTTAGATGAGTAGCATGATTCTCCGTCTCAGATGGCTCGCAGCACCGCCAATTCTCTGAACTAAGAACTTGAAAAATCAATTCTCACCAGTCTTATTATACTTGCTTATTGTCTTTTCGTCAACCTTATTCTGCGGCTGAGGATGAAGCTTCTGCTGAACTGCTTTCAGTTGCTGAGCTAGACTCAGATGTCTTTGAGCTGCTGGCAGCACTTGATGAAGAAGTTGAAGAACCTGTCGTTTCGATATACTGAGCAAAGACAGATTGGAAAGCACTGTCCTTAACCTTGATGTTGGCATCTTTCAGCTCTTTCGCCACAACGCTTTGGATGAAGCTAGTATCTTTTTCTTTTTGCGCAATGATAATCTTTTTCAGCTTGTCTTTGTAGTCTTTCCAGTTAGAAGATTTCTCTGACTTCTTGACCAGCTTAACAATATAGTAGCTTGCTGAGTACTGTGAATCTGGCACAGTCACAAGGTCTGAAACGCCATTTTCTTCCAAAGCAAAGGCAGCTTTTTGGACAGCATCTGGAACATCAGTAGAGCCAGAGTCAAACTTGATTTCACCGCCTTTTTCCTTAGTGGCAGCATCGGTAGAATTTTCCTTAGCGATTTGACTGAAGTCTGCTCCTTCTGCTTTAGCTTTTTCGAGAACTTCCTTACCTTTGTCTTCGCTGTCAACCTTAATGATTTGAGCTGTTACTTCTGGCGTGTAGTTTTCAAAGGCAGCCTTGTAGTTTTCATCAGTCAGCTCTTTTTCAGCAGCCTTCTTAACAGCATGCTCTACCAGCATATTGGTGCGGATTTGCTCCTTGTAGGCATCTTCGGTCAAGCCGTTTTGAGCCAAGACTTGGGCAAAAGCTGTACCGTAAGCCGTTTTAGACTTTTCGAAAGCATCCTTAACGTCCTTGTCTTTGACATCTTTGCCGTATTTTTCTTCAAAGATGTCTTTGATAGCCATCTGCAGCAAGACCTGCTGAGCTGCACCATTGTTTTTCACTTGATCGTAGAACTCATTGACAGTAATCGTGTTTCCCTTCATGGTCACGATGTCCTTGCCTTCTGAGTTAGAGCATGCTGCTAATACAGCGACTGACAAGAGTGTCACAGCTCCTGCAAATATTTTTTTCTTCATTTTATATTGACTCCTTATTCTTAAAAGTTCACGTTTTCTATTGTAGCACAAATTTGAATTGATATCTTAAATTTTACTAAAAATTTTTGGAAATTAGGAAAAAATCAGAGATGTCATTTTTTTCTAATCATAAGCAGCCCATCTCCCAAGGGAAGCAGACTCGCAGTCAAATCTGGATTGTCCAGAGTTGCGTCAAAAAGACTATGCAGTCCTCGGTAAATAGCTCGTTGACCACGCTTAATTTCTTCAAAAGGCTTGGCAACATCTCCTCCTTGAAAGACATCATCAATGAGGACTAGGCCACCAGGATTAAGGCGCTTGAGGACTTGGGGCAAAAAGACTACATACTTGGACTTGGCAGAGTCCATAAAGACAAAGTCGTAAGAATCCTCCAGTGTCTCAAGCAAATCCATTGCGTCACCTTCCAGCAGGGTGATCTGCTGACGGCTGTCATGCTTAGCAAAATTAGCCTTGGCCAGCTCAATCATCTCTGGATTGCGATCAATAGTCGTAATCTGGGCCTGAGGAGCATGTTCTGCCATCAAAAGGGCCGAAAATCCAATAGCCGTCCCGATTTCTAAAATCTTCTCAGGCTGCAGGCTTTCGAGTAGCAGGCGGAAGTAAGCCACTGTCTCATGGGGAATCACGGGCACATTTTCAGCTCTGGCGAAATCCTCCAGCTCCTGGAGTCCACCAGTGACCGGCTGGAGACGCTGTCTCATAAAGTCTACGACTTCTTCTTTGACCACTGGCCGGCGCATATTGGGATTAGAGTTTTGATTATAAGTCTCGACCATCTTATGCCAGTCCCAACTTTTCTACCAAGGCTTCAAATTCATCCAGACGACGCTCAAAGACAGCAAAAGCAGCGTTCAGGTAATCTTCTTTTTCCATATCCACACCTGCTTTTTTGATGACATTGAGTGGATAGTCAGAGTTCCCAGCTTTGAGATAGTCCAGATACTTGTCCTTGTCTTCCTGACTACCATGGACAATCTTTTCAGCCAAGGCAGAAGCCGCTGAAAATCCTGTCGAATATTGGAAAACATAGTAATCATAGTAGAAATGCGGAATCCGTGCCCATTCGTACTGAATCTGTGGATTATCTTCTTTCTTCAGACCATAGTATTTTTCGTTCAAGTCAGCGTAAAGCTCATTGAGAAACTCGCTGGTCAAAACTTGCCCTTCTTGGTCAGCCTTGTGGATAGCATGCTCAAACTCAGCAAACTGGGTTTGACGGAAGACGGTTCCTCGGAAGCCATCCAAGAAGTGATTGATGATAGCAAAGCGGGTTGCATCATCTTCTACTTCTTCCAAGAGCTTTTCTGTCAGGATGTTTTCGTTAGTCGTCGAAGCAATCTCAGCTAGGAAGATAGAATAGTCTCCATAGACATAAGGCTGGGTCTCACGGGTGTAGCTGGAGTGCATACTGTGGCCTGTCTCGTGCACCAAGGTAAAGAGATTATCCAGCGTGTCCTGCCAGTTGAGCAACATAAAGGCGTTTGTGTCATAAGAACCGCCAGAGTATGCCCCTGAGCGCTTGCCTTGATTTTCATGAACATCAATCCAGCGCTCTGAAAAAGCTGTCTTCACTCGGCTCAAATAATCCTCACCCAGAATAGCCAAAACTTCCTCAGACTTAGCCAAGGCTTCCTCATAAGTGAATTTATAGTCTGTCTCTGACAAAGGAGTGTACATATCATACATCTTCAAATCAGAAATTCCTAAAATCTTCGCTCGCAAAGCGATATAACGCTGCAAAAGAGGCAAATGCTTATTGACAGCTGAAACTAAGCTGTCGTATACACTTTCTGGAATAAAGTCCGCTGACAAGGCCGCTTCACGGGCAGATGAAAACTTGCGGACTTTCGCATTGTAGTTGTGGACCTTGACATTGGTCTGCAGAGTCTTGGCATAGGTATGCTGATACTGCTCGTATACGCTGTAGAGAGCCTCGTAAGCTTCCTTACGGACCTCTCGGTTCTTAGACTCAACCAAGGTGATATAGTTACCGTGACTGAGCTGAACTTCATTTCCATCTTCGTCATGCACCATCGGAAAGACGATATCTGCATTATCCAAGATAGCAAAGGTTTCGCCAGCTGCCCCAAAAATTTCACCAGCACCAGCCAGTAGCTCCTCTTCACGCTGTGTCAGGATGTGGGCTTTCTTTTTCAAAAGCTTGTCAAAATAATGCTGATACAGCTGTAAACCTGGCTGCTCAGCCAGGAAAGCTTGGTACTGCTCTTCTGTAATCGCCATAAATTCAGGCTCGTAGAAGGCAAAGCTTTGACCAAAATCGCTGTAAAGAGTCATACCTTTAGCCTGATACTCTTGGTACTTAGCCACACGTGTATCCTGGTCATTCTTCATGTGAGCATAAGAATAAAGCTTTTCAATACGGCGTATCAAGTCCAGCTGCACTTCAGTCGTTGTTAAGAGACTGTCTGCTGAATCCAGCAAATGCCCAGCCAGACTAGCTGCTTTCTTAACTTCTTCCGAAACCTGAGCCAACTCCGCTTCAAAGGCTTCATCTGTTGGGAAAATGGTGCTCAAATCCCAAGTATATTTTTCTTCAATTTCATTTCTTTGTTTTGCCATAAAAAAAATCCTCCGACTCCCCTATTCTATCACAAAATTCTACTTTTTATAAAACTCAAGTACCAAAATCACATAGTAGCTAGGCAGACAGACTTAATTAATAAAAAAACTCTTTGAACCTAATTCCTGACCAAAGAAAAATTAGATTCCAAAGAGTTCATTGCTAAATTTCTTCAAATTTCGTACCGCTGTTGTCTATAACGCTTACAACTTTTTTAGAAAATTGCCCTTTCATCGAGCTATCTATCTGATCTGCAGCTACTTTCACACTCTCCTGAACAGTCTTTGCGACATCGGTAAAAAGAGTATCATAATTGCTTTGAAGGCTGCTTTTTTGAGCTAACAAAAGAGGAGCTAAAACATTCGTTATAATTTGCTTTTCTATTGCTTTCCTAATTTCTGCCAAATCAGCTGTTTTAGATGGTGAAAAGTAACTTTTTACTGGTGTTGAAGCTATTTCTGATATAAACATAGACTTTTTCCTTTCCTCTACTCTAAACAGCGGATTTATTTAGAATCACGAAGACGACAATAGCTATCTTCAATTTCCCATTCTAAACGGCGTCTCTGCTTAGAGAATGTTTCCAAAACTTTCTCATCTTTTAAATCAAGATTTTTCAATTCCTCGCTGCTAGCCTCTTCTGCCAATATATCATAGGTTTCTATATACTGATTTAAAGCCTGCCATTCGATACTAGTGTCCCTTTCTTGTTTCCGCAAAATAGCAGTCGCCATTTCATACTCTTCTTGTAGCATGTCGGAAAAAGCTTTTTTCTTAGATAGGATGACATCTCGTTCTTTATCAATCTTCAAACGTTCCCGCTGAAGTTCTGAGTATAGTTCCTCCATCTCTTTTTCTTTTTTAGCTATATCCTGCTTCATTGATTGATTTGGTTCCATTGCTCAAAATCTCCTGCTAATGTTTGATCCTTAGCCAGCAACAACTCAATACCAGCTTCAATCTGACCTTGCAAAACGCTAAAGGTAATTCGAAGCATCTGAAATTTAGACAATCGAATATAAAAGTGTTCTTGCAAAGATGCGACCAATGATTGATAATCTGCACCTCCAGCCTGATAGGCTGCAGCCACCTCATCTGGACTAAGACTGAAGCCCTCTGGCACCTTTTCCAACTGCTCTGCTAGCTTTTCCGCTTCGCTAACAACCCGATCTCTAGCCTGCTGCAAAGTGTCATAGCCTAGTTTGATCACATTTACTAAATTTTGAACAGTTGCCTGGGCTTGAACACTATCCAGATAAATCTTTTCATTAGTGCTAAATCCACCCTTAGACAGATACTTCTTCATATTCTGGTAAGGAATCATATTTGCTTTGATGGTATCCTTGATAGTCGTCTTTCCTGTCCCATCCATAAGCACAAAATTTTTATTTTTATCGTAGATATAGCCCTCCATCATATGCTGAGCACCTATTTCCTTTTCGACAGTCGCAATATGATGTACAATACCAGCAGCATTTTCACTGCCAGATAAGCTGTAGCCTAAGCTGACGATATCCTTATGGTCGATATGATTAAAGATCTTATACTTAGCGCTATCCAGTCGAGCCTGCTGTTCCTTGGGCAAGAGAGGATAGATATTAGGACCATTGTAGATATGGACTGTGCCAATATGGCGCATCTCCTCCTCTGTCAGGGTGGATAGAGCATACTGGATATCCATAGAACCCAAAGAATGTCCGTAAAGATCAATCTTGGCATTCGGATACTTACGAATGGTTTCCTTAAGATGCTTAGCCGCATCCTTAAACTGAGCAGGAGGAAACTCTTGTGTCTGTTTGAGATAACTAGCAGCTACCATAATATTCGGTGCAGCAATTCCTGTCGTTAAAGTTCCGCCAGAAACACCTGCAAGATTTGATATAACATTCTTCCTCAGCTCATTGAAAGGATTTTTATTGAAAGAATTAAGGCTCTGCTTCACAACTTGACCAGCATCTTTATTAAAGATTCCGACTACATTTCCTATCTTATTACTTACGTCTCGATCTGCCTTATCTAGTTCTTCTCGGCTTTTTTGAGTAATAATATTTTTTGAATGACGATAAACAAAAGGGGTAGCATATTCTACTGCACCTATAGGTCCCAGACGGTGAGACGCCGTCACAAAGTCTGTAGGCAGCCAATCCGTAACAGTATCGTGGATCAACTTAGGAGTGTGCGTCTGGGTCTGAGAGCCCTGCATCATGACTGTCACATCCTGCACCTGAGCACGCTCAGCATCCGAAGCGGAGTAGGGAACAGCACCACGCAAACTCCCATTAGAGTCTTTGATTTCAGCTTCTGTTAAGCCACTTTCTTTATTAGTTAGCACATAGACCTGCTCTTCATGGCCATGTACATTATCATAAATTTGAGAGACGGTGCCGATATATGTTTCGTCACTTAGTTCAACCTCTTGATTAACATTTTTTATCTCATATTCTTGCAAAGCAATTTTAACCTTCTGTTTATCACTAAATGATTTATCATACGTCATGTCATTCTCCCCTCAACTTCTTTGCAAGCTCACCAGAAATTACGTACCCTGTATGTTCTAGCTTCCCATCAGACTCTTCCATCAATGTTGTGGTAATTGTTAATTCCGGGTCATCGTTTATTATAAGCTCAACTATTAAGCCACCCATGGGATTATATTTAAGATTTTTTTCATTTATTGTATATTTTTTTATTATCCCCTTTTCTGTCAGTGCTTCAGGATCTTTCTTCCTTAACATTTCCTCAATTAACTTTTTAGATTTCTGACTCTCCGCAATCTGAATCATTTCTTCTTGTTCTGAACGACTGTTTACCATACTACAACCTCCTAAAAACATAGCTGAACTGAGCGTGAAGATACTCAGAAAAATGACAAAAATTTTTTTCATGGCAGCTCCTTTCGTTTCTTATCTTTGCTAAAACTGGAGCCTTAACAAAAATGGGAAACTAGATTTAGATTAATGTTTTATATTGATTATTATACTATTTTCCCAAAGAATATGAAAGCGGAATCATCAAAGATTCATAAATATAAAATGCTTTATCATATGTCATGTCATTCTCCCCTCAACTTCTTTGCAAGCTCACCAGAGATTACATATCCTGTATGTTCTAGCTTCCCATCAGACTCTTCCATCAATGTTGTTTTAATAGTTAATTCTGGGTCATCATTGATTATAAGTTCAATGATTAATCCCCCCATTGGATTATAGTCTAATTCATTTTTGTTAATTGAATATTCTTTTATAATCCCCTCCTCTGTCAATGCTTTAGGATCTTCCTGTCTTAGTAATTCTTCTATTGCTCTCTGCGCTTTCTTCCCCTCCGCAATCTGAATCATTTCTTCTTTTTCTGACCGATTATTTAGCAAGCTGCAGCTTCCTAGAAGCATAGATGAACTAATCGTGATGATACTCAGAAAAATGACAAAAAATTTCTTCATGACAGCTCCTTTCGCTTCTCATCTTTGGTAAAGCTAATGTCTTAACGAAAATGACAAGCCACATTTAGATTAACGACTTATATTAATTGTTATACTATTTTTCCAAAGAATATGAAAGCGGAATTATTTTTAAAGATTCATAAAGATAAAAATTTGTTCTTCATGGCCATTTACATTGTCGTATACCTGAGAAAGATTACCAATGTATCCATTCTTACCTGCTATTGAATAATTTCTCCCAAATTCTAATTCACGATACTCTACCAAAGCTGCTGCAACATTCTGCTTATCATTGTACTCTGCATTATTAGCCATGTTAATCCTCTTCTAATAACTCACTCAATTCTTGTGGAATACCATATGATACAACTTCATATTCTCCAGTATCTTCTTCCTGAACAGTCATATCAATATTCAAAACTTCATTCCCATTAATAATTATGTAAACATTTAGTCCACCCATGGGATTATAATCTAACTTATCCTTTTGAATTTCATAGGATTTAATCTTTCCTTCTGGTGTCAAAGCTTTAGAATCTAAACCTTTGAGAAAATTTTCCAAGGCTTTCTTCATCTTTTTACTCTCCGCAATCTGAATCATTTCTTCTTTTTCTGACCGACTGTTTAGAATGCTGCAGCTTCCCAGAAGCATAGCTGAGCTAATCGTGATGATAGTCAGAAAGATGAAAAAATATTTCTTCATGATGACTCCTTTCGCTTCTCATTTTTGATAAAACCGATGCCTTAACAAAAACGAGAAGGCGAATTTAGATTAATTTATTATATTAATTATTATACTATTTTTCCAAAGAACATAATAACGCAATCATTGCTAGGAAGTTATCTAGAAAAACCTTATTCTTCATTGCCATTTACATTTTCTTCATCCATTAGTTCTGTAAGCTTCGGTGACCACACAGTCCCATCCCTGTGAAATTTCCCATTTTCGTCCTCTGTAATGACATAACCTAGTGTTACTTCTTCGTCACCATTAATGATTAAATCAAACATTAATCCTCCCATTGGGTTCTGAGTTAGTGACTTCTTATTAATTTCATAACTTTTAATTTTCCCTTCAGGTGTTAATGCTTGAGGGTCAATCTTTTTCAGCCCTTCCTCAATAACACTCTTCATCTTTTTACTTTCTGCAATCTGAATCATTTCTTCTTTTTCTGACCGACTGCTTGGCATACTGCAACCTCCTAAAAACATAGCTGAACTGAGCATGATGATACTCAAAAAGATTACAAAAATTTTCTTCATGGTGGCTCCTTTCGCTTCTCCTCTTTGCTAAAGCCTACTGGATTAGCACGATTTAGAATTTTTAACTATCTAACTTATTACTTTATTATATTATACAGGATTCTCAAATATTCTAAAACTGAAAGGCTAGCTAAAAGTTTATGGCTTCATCAATGGAAAAATAACGATACTTAGCAATTTTCTCTTATTATCTCATAAAAAGCCGGTGAATAAACAATTTGCAGATTTTTTTGCTGAAGATTAGCATAATATGTCTCAAACTGCTGGTAATAGCTAGTCAGGTCAGTAGTTATCTGACAGAAGGAGGCAGCTTGTATTGGTCTAATCTGTGGATAGAAATCCTCTGTAGTCTTAGTCAAGAGATTATCGCCATTCTGGTAGAGCTGGGCCTGCAGCCTCATCCATCTAGGCTGCTGATAATAAAGCTGACGGCGTATATAATTGCAGATCTGCAGATCTTGCTGGGCCAGAAAACTGTTCAACTCCTGCTTTTGAAAGGGCAAACGCAAAATATCCAAAAGCCGGCCGTGACCAAAGGGAAAGTTCTTGGTCTTGTGCTGGACTTTTCCATGCAGATCTTCGTGAATCAGGTATTTGAGACGCAGAACTTGCTTTTCTTGATCCAGCTCCCAGAGATGAAAGCCCATATTTTTACTAAAATAGAGAAAATCCTTCTGCAGGCGAGTTAGGGAATCCTTGAGCCAAAGTTTTCGCCCCAAAAGCCAGAGAACCTGATAACCATACTGGCGGTAAGAAAGCGTCCGTTCCTGCAGTCGTTCTATACTTAGGGGACTGCACTGGACTTCAAGTGCCAGTTTCCCATCAACTAGCAAATCAGCAATCTGCTGCAGTGCAGGCAAAAAAGCCTCGACCTCAACTTCTTCTGTCTGGACAGCCCAGCGAAAAAGCTCGGCCTTAAGGTTCAGGTGCTCAGCGCTCTCATTTTCCCTGTAAAAACGACACTCTTCTAGCGAAATATGCGCAAAATGCGGCTGCATAACTTTCCCTTTTTTAAAACGGACTGCCCCTGAACAAGCCGGGCAGACGAAATCAGCCCCCTTCTCAATCTTCTCCTCCAGAGCATTACACAAAAGCCCCTTATGATTTCTCGCCACAAACATATCCTAGCCCCCTCTAAAATTTCTCTCATTTACTAAAATATTCGCAAAAGAAAAGAGAAACTATCTAGACAAAAAAACGAGTCAAGAGAGCATCTCTCCGACTCGTTTTCTATTATCCAAATAATTGATTTCCTTTTCGTTCTGGCAATTTTAGAAAGAGGGCCAGGAGACAGACTAAGCAGATAATAGCTGCTAGAAAGAGGTGCATTCCTTCGTAGCCCCAACTGTCCAAAAAGTGACCCGCAAGATTTTGAATGAGAATGGTTCCTAGACTGCGGGCTGTCTGGACCAGAGCAATGGCTGTAACCAGGTATTTTTCATCGACCAAGCTAGCTACGATTTTCAGGGTCACCATTATCAAAACCATGCCCGTCACGTGCTTGGAAAAAAGAGTCATCCCGATTTTCGAAATCAAACCTAGATCCAAGGCATAAACGCTGTACTGGAGAAAGATGATTCCCAAACAGATATAAAGAAGCTTCTTCATCGAAATCTTGTCCATAAAGAGATAGGAATAAAAGATAAAAGGCGCTTCAACCAGAACTGATAGGGCAACAACAGTCGAAGCCATATCCACCTCTAAGCCACTATGCTGTAGCATGGCAGGGATATAGGTATGACCAGTATTCCCCACCCCAGAGTAGAGGGCGACCAAAAGTAAGTAAAAGAGATAGATTTTGTTGGTCAAGAGTTTCCCCAGACCTGTCAGCTTGCGGGTATTTCTGCTTTCTAGGGCTGCTCGGTCGTGCTTGGGCTGGATTCCCAAAAGTCCTATGCTGCTGATAAGCATCATGCCAATAAAGACTGGGAAAATAGCCTGCGGTGAGACTCTTTGATAGATCAATCCTGCCAGCTGAGAGCCTAGTGCATAGCCAATGGTTCCCCAAATCCGAATCTTACCATAAGTATAAGGACTTTGAGCAGCCAGAACATCCATGACTGGATTGACCCCGTTAACCAGCATGAGGACCAGACTATACCAGACCAGTAACTGCCAAAGCTGAGTCGCTTTCATGAAAAATACAGCCCCAACCATCATAACTAGAAAGCTAAAAAGGAAGACCTTTTTAATTCCCAAAGCATCGCTGAGAATCCCAAACAGCGGCTGAGCCAACATGGAAGCAAAGAAGGAAGCTGACACTACCATAGATACTTGGGCATTAGAATAACCTAAGTCCTGCATATAGACTGATATCAGAGTCGAAAAAAGAGAATAGGCTAGAAAGAAAAAATTAAAGAGTAAAAAATGAGCTAGATAGCTGTTGTGAAACTTTTTTCGCATGAAAATCTCCTTAAAACAGAAAGAAAACTCAGCAAAAGAACTGAGTTTTAGCTTGGAAAGTCATTCCGTTCGTATGTGACAGAGGACATTCCCTTTATTCAACATCTGTATTTCTACGACGTTCCTGTTTTGCAGCCTTGCGTTTTTGACGACTGCAGTATTCAAAGTACAGAATGATTAGCAGGATGCCAACAGGCAACAGAATTAACATCTTATCACTGAAGAACACACCATACCAAGGCTTGCTTTCCGACTTGCTGCCAGTCACATTTTCAATAGCCTGAGCAACTGGATTCTCAACTTTCTCGACTTTCATTTCATCAGAGATCTTGCTAGACAAGGTCTTCAAGCCATTTTCAGCCTTGAGAACATTGTTTTCAACCTTGACTTTAGGCTCGGTTCCCTTTTTAACAGTAGCGTAGAAATCCTCAGGCAGCTTATATTTCTGTCCACCAATCTCCTGCTCACCCTTGGATAAGAGTTTTTTGTACTCGTAGTCCGCATAAGCCTTCTCAATCAAAGCATTACCAAAAGGATGGCGGTAATACTCACCGTCTTGGTCAGACCAGTCACCGACTCCCATAATCACAGCAATCATGCGCTGATCTCCACGCTTAATGGTCGCGATATAGTTGAAAGCACCGTTAGGACTAGAGCCTGTCTTCATACCATCTACACCTTTGAGAGCGTATTTAGCACCTGGCAGGGAGTAATTATAGGTTTCAAAGGTTTCCTCGTAAGGAGTTCCGGCTTTAACCGTAACCTTGGCTTTATTAGTATAGTTTAGAATCTCAGGATGATGATTGACAAAGTTATAGGCCAGAATCGCCAAATCACGGGCTGTTGTCTGATTGCTGGCATAATTATCGTAGTTTTGAGGGTTATAGTAGCCCTTAAAAGAAACCGCTGCTGCACCGCTGGCATTGAACCACTTGGTATTCGTCATGCCCAGCTCTTGAGCCTTAGCATTCATCCGATCCAAGAACGCATCTGGGTCATTGTCCGATAAATAATTGGCCAGCATAACGGTTGTCGCATTGGATGACGGCACGATTGTCATGGTAATCAACTCAGATACGGTATAGTCCACACCAGCGACAATTTTATTATTAGAAATTTCATAAATATTAGCAGTGGCTTGATCCTGAGGTGTAGCTGTAATGACCGTCTTTTCGCTGATTTTTCCTTCCTTAATCGCTTCAAAGACCAAGTAAAGCGTCATGAGCTTACTCATACTAGCGGGATCACGCACCTCATCGACATTATCCTCCCAGACAACATCACCTGTACTGCCGTCAATAACGAGAGAAGACTTGGGACGATTAATCGCCTGAACATTATCATGCGGATACATCTTTTTAGCCATATCCACCAATTCATCAGCCCTAGCAGCTAACGGCGCTAACGAGGTCAGGAACACAATTCCCAATAACAAAAGCTTTTTCTTCACAGGATCCTCCAAAGAACAATTATACCTATCTAGTATATCATATTTTACGCAAAGTCAACCATAAATCTAAAAATCCTACCTAAAAAATAGATAGGAAATTAAGAGACTTTTATCTGGCAAAGCCAGTTTTATAGCACAACATCAAAATCTTAGTGTTTTAACAGGCTAAGCGCTTCCTTATCAGCGATAATCACAACATCTGGATGCTTCTGGAGAGCACTGCCAGGCAGCTCCTCCGTCACCTCACCCTCAACAGTCCCTGCTATAGCCTTGGCCTTAGCTGAACCGTAAGCAAAGAGAATGATGGACTTAGCATTGAGAATGTTGCCAATCCCCATGGAAATGGCCTGAGTCGGAACATCTTCCATCTTGTCGAAGAATCGAGCATTGGACTGAATGGTGGACGGTGTCAAATCCACTAAGTGAGTCTGACTGTCAAAACTGGTTCCCGGCTCATTAAAGCCGATATGGCCATTCGTACCGATTCCCAAAATCTGTAAATCAGCAGGATGCTCTGCAAGAAGCTGATTGTACCTCGCCACTTCTGTTTCTAAATCTTTCGCTGCGCCATTAGGCAGGAAGCTTTCTTTAAAAGGCTTTTGGTTAAAGAGGTGCTGGTTCATGAAATAGCGATAAGACTGAGGATCGTCCTCCTGCAAACCAACATATTCATCCAGATTAACACTGAACATCTCTGAGAAATCAAGATCGCTCTCAACAATCTGCTTGTAAAATCCTTCTGGGCTGCTGCCTGTAGCCAATCCCAACGTTTTTGCTCCCTGAGCTAGTTTTTCTTTGAGCAGCTCGAGAGCCACTTTACCACCTTCTACTTGGTTTTCCACTTGAATAATTTTCATTTTCTACCTCCACTTCTTTTCTTAATTCTATTATATGGTATAGACCAATTTTTGTCAAGAAAAAGTCTGCAAAATAGACATACTTTTTAGTCATGCTCGCTTCCTTTTGCAGCAAATCGTGTTATAATAGAGACATGTTTTTACTGATTGTTTTATTGATTTTATTTTTAGTCGGAGTCTTACTCTGCAGCCTGAGTTTCCTCATGAAAAAACAACCAGGCTGGCAGATTGTAAGTTTGATTTTGGGCGGCTTGCTGACAGCCAGTCCCTTCCTACTGGCCGCCTACCTACTCTGGCTGATGAAAACAATATAAGGAGATACGATGAATACCGCTGATTTTGATTTTGACCTGCCCGAAGAGCTGATTGCTCAGACACCTTTGGAGAAAAGGGATGCTTCCCGCTTGCTAGTGGTCGATAAAGAAACGGGAGCCTTCTCCGACCAGCACTTTGACCAGATTATTGATCAGCTCCAGCCCGGCGATGCCCTAGTGATGAATAATACACGTGTCCTTCCTGCCCGCCTTTATGGTATCAAACCTGAGACAGGGGGCCATGTCGAGCTGCTGCTACTCAAAAATACTCAGGGCGATGATTGGGAAGTGCTAGCCAAGCCAGCCAAGCGCCTCAGAGTAGGTGCTCAGATTTCCTTTGGCGATGGCCGCTTAACTGCTACTGTGGTAGAGGAGCTGGAGCATGGCGGCCGAATCGTACGCTTTGGCTACGAAGGGATTTTCCTAGAAGTCTTGGAAAGTTTGGGAGAAATGCCGCTTCCGCCTTATATCCACGAAAAACTGGCAGACCGCGAACGCTACCAGACTGTCTATGCTAAAGAAAACGGCTCTGCTGCTGCGCCAACTGCTGGACTTCATTTCACAGAAGAGTTGCTGGAGCAGATTGCAGCCAAGGGAGTCAAGCTGGTCTATCTCACCCTTCATGTCGGACTGGGAACTTTCCGACCGGTTTCTGTAGACAGCTTAGATGATCACGAGATGCACTCCGAGTTTTACAGTCTGTCCGAGGAAGCTGCCCAGACACTCCGTCAGGTTAAGGCTAATGGCGGCCGTGTCATTGCAGTCGGAACGACATCTATCCGCACCTTGGAGACAATTGGTAGTAAATTTCAGGGTCAGATTCAGGCTGACTCTGGCTGGACCAATATTTTTATCAAGCCGGGATACAATTGGAAGGTCGTTGATGCTTTTTCAACCAACTTCCACCTGCCCAAGTCAACTCTGGTCATGTTAGTCTCTGCCTTTGCCGGACGTTCCTTAACACTTGAAGCTTATGAGCATGCTATTGCTGAGCGCTATCGCTTCTTCAGCTTTGGTGATGCTATGTTTATCAAATAACTATAGGTGAAAATTTATGAATAAAATTGAAAGCAGACACCGTCTCATCCGCTCCTTAATCATGGAGAAAAAAATCCATACCCAGCAAGAACTCCAGGAGCATTTGGAAGCAAACGGCGTCATTGTAACCCAGTCCACTCTTTCACGAGATATGAAAGCACTCAATCTGGTCAAGGTCAGTGAGAACGATACTTCCTACTATATCATCAATAGCATAGCACCATCCCGTTGGGAAAAACGCCTTCGTTTCTATATGGAGGATGCTTTGGTCATGCTGCGGCCAGTTCAAAACCAAGTCGTTATGAAAACCCTGCCTGGGTTGGCCCAGTCTTTCGGTGCAATCTTAGACGCTCTAGAGCTACCACAGATTGTAGCTACTGTCTGCGGCGATGATGTCTGTCTGATTATCTGCGAGGATGATCAAGGGGCCCTTGACTGCTTTGAGAAGCTCAAAGAATTCACCCCACCATTCTTCTTTAGTAAATAAAAGCTGAGACAACATTGCCTCAGCTTTTTCTATTTACGATTTTTCCTCAATGAAACACATTAGCAAATCAGAAAGACATACTTGACTAGAGCAATGCATTACCGAAGATAGTTTCAAAAAGTCAGCATTTAAGGTGTTGTAGCCAAACGATAAACGGCTTCCGCGTAAATATCCATGGCCCGATATAGATCATCTAAGCGCAATCGTTCATTGACCTGATGCTCTGTCTGATCAGCTCCCGGAAAGAGGGCGCCGAAGGCAACACAGTTAGGCATAGTACGAGCAAAGGTCGCTCCGCCCGACGACATGGCTGGACTGTTGTCTCCTGTTTTCTCCTGATAAATTGCCATCAGGGTGCTGACCAACTCGCTGTCCAAAGGTACGTAGAGCGGAGCCAAGTAATCAAACTCCTGATAGGTCAGCTCGTATTGACTGGCTATTTCTGCCAGCTTTTCAACAAGCTTTCCCTTGTCTGCCAAGACCGGAATCCGCATGTCAATCCGAATCTCAGAGCGGTCAGAGCTTAAAGTCAGACCAGCAACATTAAAGGAAAGAAAGCCCGTCGGTTCGTCAGACACAGGCCCAAAGAGATGGCTGCCTGTCGCATCTTCACCAACCGCCTGAGCCAGAAATGCAAGAGCCGGATGCGAATCCAAGGGCTGCAAGACCTTGGCTAAGCGAATAATGGCATTGACTCCTTGGGCAGCATCCTTGGCGTGCTTAGGCAAGCCGATAACCGTTACTTCTTCTGCCGTTCGCTCAAATTCATATCCTAAACCTTCCAAGCCAGCAACAACTGACTCCAGTAAGTCACCCGAATAGGAAGCCTTGTCAGGAACGACATTAAAAGCTTGACCAGCTTCGAGCTCTAAAGTATCAGAGCCTGGCCCTTCCAGCTTAAGCTGCAGAAGCCCCTTCTCAGCATAGGTCAAAGGGAAGGAAGAGTCAGGTGCAAAGCCAAGTGCAGCCTGCTCTTCTAGCTGGTTATACCTACCCATACAGCGCCAAAGCGTCTCCTCATCTGTACCAAAGATAAAGCGAACCCGCTTTTTAAATTCCACTCCGCTATCCAGCAATGCTTTTACAGCATAAAGAGCGGCCATAGAAGGTCCCTTGTCGTCCTGCACCCCACGGCCGAAAATCCAGCCATCCTTGACAGTGGCTTTAAAGGGCGGCGTCTGCCAGTCCGACTCATCACCTGATGGAACAACATCCAAATGACAGAGAACGGCCAGGAGCTGAGCTCCATGACCGATTTCTGCATATCCGTAATAACCTTTAGGGTCGAGGTAGGTTGTAAAACCGAGTCCCCGACAGATTTCTAAAGTTTTTTCTAGGACATCCTGGATAGCTTGTCCAAAAGGTGTTCCATTTTGACCTTCCTTCAGTACTGAAGGATAGGAAACGATTGTTTTCAAAGATTCAAGAAAATCTTCTTTAACTTCTTCCGTTATAAAATTTTTCATGGAATCACCTCAGCTTCTAGCTTATAGGAACGGTAAGAAAGTTCCTAGGAGTAAGAGACCAATACTGATCGCAATGATAGCTACAATCAGCTTACCGATAAATTTCCACCAAGTTCCGATATTGATACGTCCGAGTGCCAAAGCCCCCATAACGATACCAGAAGTTGGAGCAACCAGGTTCAGCACACCTGAAGCAGACTGGTAAGCTGTGATGATTAAGCTTGCCTTGACATTGACAAATTCTCCCAAAGGAGCCATGATTCCCATAGTCGCACTGGCCAGACCAGATGATGATGGGATAAGGAAGGACATTGGCAGGTAGAAAATGTAGGTCAAGACGATAAATACTTGTGATGACAAACCACTGAGTCCTTGTTTACCCCAGTTGAGGATAGTATCTGTAATCATACCATCGTTCATGATAACTTGGATACCACGGGCGATTGCTACGATCAGGGCTACGCTAAGCAGGTCAGCTGCACCGTTCATAAAGGCAGAGATAATCTTGTC
Organism: Streptococcus sp. AS14; assembly: GCF_000286495.1. Lineage (NCBI taxonomy): Bacteria > Bacillati > Bacillota > Bacilli > Lactobacillales > Streptococcaceae > Streptococcus > Streptococcus sp. AS14. Next base: position 150,724 of record NZ_ALKI01000013.1, on the reverse strand, counting down.
TTCCTTGAGACCGTAAACAGCGCCAATCAAGATTCCCATGAAGGCAAAGAGCATAGCTCCTTCTGGGAAGTACCAAGTACCCAGTGCAGAAGTAGATGATCCAACAATCTTACCAAGAACTGGAAGACCAGTCAGCCAGGCATTGATGTCCTTAAAGATAGTAATACCGAGATCCGTCCAAGGAATGAAACTCAATACCATAAGGACAAATGTCATGATGAACAGGAATAGAACTGTTCTTTGTTTTTTGCTCAGAGTTGACTCAACAGATGAAGAAGTTTCAACGTTAAAATGTTTCAAATCTTCTTCACGAGTGCTGTAAACCAATGACTTGGTCGGATCTTTTTGAATCTTATCTGCATAGCGGTAAACAAACCAAGTGCTGAGAGCTGTCAGAACAACCAAGAATATAAGACGAAGGACAATCCCTTCACCAGTTCCAACACCAGCAGCCTCTGAAGCGATAACAGTTGCAAATGGATTTAGCGTAGAAGCCAAACATCCGATTTGCGAACCAAGCAGGATAATAGCCACCCCAGTCAGACTGTCAAAACCAACCGCCATCATCACCGGCACCAAAAGCGGATAGAAGGCCATAGTTTCCTCACCCATACCATAGGTAGTACCACCGAGGGCAAAGAGAGGCATCAAGACAACAATCAGCATCTTTTCGCGACCCTTGTACTTCTTAACGATGGAGGCAATCCCTACATCCAAAGCACCAGTTTCATTGACAACACCAAGGAAACCACCGACCATGAGGATGAAGAAGGCAACATCAATGGCTGCGCTTGTCTCCTTAATCAAGGATCCTTCCTCAGGATGCGTACCCAGCATTGCACGAATCGGTGCCATCAGGACATCCCAAATTCCTTGTGGATTTTGGGGCTGAGGCTGATAAACACCTTTTACAAAAGCCCCGGCTGGGATAATCCAAGTCAGCACTGCCATAATGGCAATGATTATCAACAATACGGTGTAAGATGAAGGCATCTTAAACCCTTTTTTTGTTTTTTCACTCATTTGTATTCCCTCCTAAAAATTTTTTAACGAGGTTATGAACCTGCATTCCCCTGTATGAGCAAACAAGAAAACGCTTACTTTGTTTTTATTTTACCATATTAACATTGAAAAAGCCAGTATTTTTGAAAATAATCAAAGATTTTCAGGAAAAGACTTGCAGCAGCGACAGAGTTCAGCTGCTATCGACTTTCAATCAGTTCTATGCTTAGCCTTTTTCAATAATCGTGCCGCTTTCAGACTCAATCAGAGCTCCCAGATTTTCCAGAGATGTGATAACTGCTTTCCCTTCTGGACGACCATTGACAAAGGCGATAGCTGCTTCTACTTTTGGAAGCATGCTGCCTGGTGCAAATTGTTCTTGCTTGATGTATTCTTCCAACTGAGCAACATTCACATGTTCCAGCTTTGCTTGGTCTGGTTTGTTGTAGTTAACAAAGACATAGTCCACACCAGTCAAGACGATGAAGAGGTCTGCATCAACCAACTCCGCTAAGCGCTGAGAAGCAAAGTCCTTGTCAATAACAGCTTCAACACCAGTAAGATGGCCATTGTCTTCCTTGACGACAGGAATACCGCCGCCACCTGCAGCTACTACTACTTGACCTTGATTCAAAAGCGTACGGATCGTTTCAATTTCCTTGATATCCACTGGTTTTGGTGAAGCAACGACCTTACGCCAACCACGGCCAGCATCCTCTTTGAAAGTCGCTCCGCTCTTTTCAGCTTCTGCTTTGGCTTCTTCTTCTGAGTAGAAAGGACCAATTGGCTTGCTGAGGTTGACAAAGGCTGGATCGTTCTTATCAACTACTATTTGCGTCACAACAGAAGCAACATTCTTTTTGATACCTTCATCCAAGAGAGCATTTTGCAAGGCATTTTGCAGCCAGAAGCCAATACTGCCCTCTGTCATAGCCACAAGAGAGTCTAGTGGGAAAGCAGGATTCTTTTCAGAGTCTGCTGCCAACTGTTGCAGCAGCAAGTTCCCTACTTGCGGACCATTTCCATGGGTAATGATAAGATCATCCCCGTTTTTAATCAATTTCACCAAGTGTTTAGCAGTTTCCGCCAAGGCTTCCTGCTGTGCTTTCGCTGATGGGTCAGATGAAAGGATGGCATTTCCTCCCAAGGCTACAACGATTTTACGATTTGCCATTAAATTCTCCTTAAATGCGCTTCAATGAATGCGCTTCCAATTTATTTTAGTAGATTTTTTAATTTTCAATAAGAAAATGAACGTTTCTTATCATATAAAAGAGGGCCGGACTAAAGCTATTAGTCGCAGCCCTCATAGCTGTTGGTAGACGGTTTCTTAGGTAAGATTATACTTTTGGAATGTAGAGGTTTCCAAGAGTTGCAGCCATAACCGCTTTAATTGTGTGCATACGGTTTTCTGCTTGGTCAAAATGACGAGCATATTTGCTGCGGAAGACTTCGTCTGTTACTTCCATTTCCTCTACGCCGAATTTTTCAGCGACATCTTTACCGTAAACAGTATTTGTATCGTGGAATGCTGGTAAGCAGTGCAAGAAAATCAAGTTTTCGTTATCAGCTTTCTTCACCAAATCCATGTTAACTTGGTAAGGTTTAAGGAGGGCAACGCGTTCTGCAAACTTGTCTTCTTCGCCCATAGATACCCAAACGTCTGTGTAAAGAACATCAGCACCTTTAACTGCTTCGTCAGCATCTTCAGTGATGAGGATACGTGCGCCGCTTTCTTTCGCAAAGCCTTCTGCCAATTCAACGATTTCTTTTTCTGGGAAGAGTTCTTTTGGTGAGAAGATGTGAACGTTGACGCCAAGGATAGCTCCAGTTACCAGCAAGCTGTTGGCAACGTTGTTACGTCCATCACCACAGTATACCAATGTCAAGCCTTCCAGACGGCCAAAGTTTTCTTGAACAGTCAAGTAGTCAGCCAACATTTGAGTTGGATGCCATTCGTCTGTCAGACCATTCCATACTGGAACACCTGAGAATTCTGCCAATTCTTCTACCATGCGTTGGCTGAAACCGCGGAATTCAATCCCGTCAAACATACGGCCCAAAACTTTAGCAGTATCTTCTGTAGATTCTTTCTTGCCAAGCTGGATATCGTTAGCACCAAGGTATTCTGGATGTGCCCCTAGGTCAATGGCTGCTGTTGTAAAAGCTGCCCGAGTACGAGTAGATGTTTTTTCAAACAAGAGAGCGATATTCTTACCAGCAAGATAGTGGTGTTGAATATTGCGTTTTTTCAAATCTTTCAAGTGAGCTGAAAGACCGATAAGGTATTCTAACTCAGCACGGCTAAAGTCTTTTTCTGCTAAGAAGCTACGTCCTTGGAATACTGAATGTGTCATTCTATTATTTCCTCTTTCTATTCTTTGAGTATCAGTAAAATACTGGATTCCTAAATTTCTTCACGTTCAAATGGCATAGACATACAGCGTGGTCCACCACGACCTCGAACCAATTCACTTCCGCGGATCTTGATCAAACGCAAGCCGTATTCTTCCAAAATCTTGTTTGTAACGGTATTGCGGTCATACACCACTACCACACCAGGTGCGATAGTCAAGGTGTTAGAACCGTCATTCCACTGCTCACGCGCAGCAGCTACGATATTGCCACCGCCACAGCGAATCAGATGAACTTTTTCCACACCAAGGTTTTCTGCCAATATTTCTGCCAAATCACCTTTTTCTTCAACAATCTTAAGTTTGTCATCAACATAAGTCACAGAGTAAACGCGAAGATCACCTTCGATTTCTGGGTGAATCGTGAACTTGTCATAGTCAACCATAGTGAAGACAGTGTCCAAGTGCATGAACTTACGGTTGTTAGCAAATTCAAAAGCCAAAACTTTCTTGAAGCCAACATTTTTCTTGAAGATATTGACCAAGAGTTTTTCGATAGAAGCTGCGTCTGTACGTTGTGAAATACCAACCGCCAGCACATTTTTTGAAAGTACCAACTCGTCCCCACCTTCGATGCGTGTATCCTCTTCACGGTTGTAAACAAGTTCAACATTTCCACCGTATACTGGGTGATGTTTGAAGATGTATTTACCGTAGAGAGTTTCACGATTACGAGTATCTGCATACATGTGGTTGAGCGATACAGCATTACCAATTGTAGCAAATGGGTCACGTGTGAAGTAGAGGTTTGGCATTGGATCAATAGCGAATGGATAATCAGATTCCACCAAGTCCGTCAAGCCTTTTGCTTCTTCAGGAATTTCTGGCAATTCAACTTTTTGAACCCCTGCCATCGTTTTTTCAACCAACTCTCGGTTATCTTTGATACCACGGAGCAGTTCGCGAATAGCTTTCTTGGTTTCACGGCCGCGAATATTGGCTTCTTCCAGATATTCTTCGATGAATTGCTCACGGATTTCTGGAGAAGTCAGTGACTCAGCAGCTAGCTGCTCAAGATAGAGCACCTCAACTCCTTCATTGCGAAGCGCTTGAGCAAAGTTATCATGTTCTTTTTGTGCATCTTCCAAGAAAGGAATATCATCAAAAAGAAGACGTTCCAAATAGTCCGGCTGCAAGTTTTCTAACTCCTTGCCAGGACGGTGCAACATAACTTTTTTCAGTTTTCCAATTTCTGAGAAAACACGAATTGGATGTGTAGACATCTACTATCCTCCTTTTTCTTTGCGGTTTAGGTTTTTCTAATCCCGTTTACATGTACTATTCTAGCATTTAATGCTACCGCTTTCAAGAAAAAGCCAACATTACAAATGCCAAATCCTTTGCTTTTTTCTATTTTTATTTTTATAATATTCTTCTTTAAAGCGTTTTCTTTGAATATTTTACATATTATATTATTTTTGTGAATATTTATTTTTTAAAATAAAATCAATACACGGTTAATATTAGAATATTTTGAATTTATTAAGCAAAAAAGAAGCCAATCAGAACCGATTAGCTTCCAGCAAGGTATTTCATGAAATACTCTTTCTCTTTAAAAGTTAATTTTTTATGTTGGTATTCAATCCGACCTTCATCTAAGAGCTTTTTCAGAACTTGATTGACCGTTTCCCGAGTTGTGGCTCCTAGCTTAGCCAGTTCTTTCATGCTGATAGGAAAGGGCAGGCTATCTCCTACCTTGCACAAATCCATGCAGAGCAGAGACAAGGACTGAACCACACGCTCGCTGGCACTGGCTGCTACGACATTGCGCAAACGAAGTTCCTGAAATTCCAGAATTTGCGACAGCCGCTTGGTAATAAACAAAAGCTGATCCACACTCTTCTTTGAATAGTCTTCAAACAAATCAATAGGAATGGAGAAATATTCGACATTGGTGACAGCGCTGGCTGTGTAATGATAGCACTCATCAAAAAACATACCTCCATAGGGGAAAACACTGTTTTTCTTGACATAATCCATATAAGAAAATGTGTCTGTCGAATCATATTGCTCAATCCGAACATAGCCTTGAGACAAGAGAAAAAGACGCTCTCGTCGGTCTCCTGCAAAAAAGATAATTTGCCCTTTTGGAATCTTGCGATACTGAATCTCCACTGCTAATTTATCGAAAAGCTCCACTGGCAGATTGACAAAGGCAGGGTGCTGCCGGATAAATTGATAATGCTCCTTGGTAATCATGATAACCCTTTTATTTGATACTTGATACCATTATAGCATAAATCCGCTTACAAATAGAAAATGCTGACTATAAAAGCAATAAATCCTAACAAAACAAAGAGGTATGCCCATTTTCTATTCATGGGCTCTCTGTCAGCCTGTACTTTTTTGGGCAAGTAATTGCCTACAATTATGAAAACCAAAGCAACCACCATTGCTGCTGTTTTACGGATATCAAATTCCTCATTTAACCCCCGATAAATGGTAGCTAGATACAGCGAAACAAAGGTAAAAGGAAATATCCAGCGAATAAGGTGCTTAAAGGTTCTATTTAAGATATCTTTGGCAATGGTTATCCAGTAAATCATAACTTCTAGCAGCATCATGACAATTGGAAAAGCCGAAACTACTAAAAACTTAGGTAAAAAAGCATTTCCTTTTCCAGATAAGTCAAAGTGAATAGCCAAGTTTTCTGGTAATGTTTGATAGACCCAGATGGAATATAAAACTGGCAAGAGCATGACGCCAAGCGCCCAACCTAATTCTTGTAAACTATTTTTTTTCATTTTCGTTTCCTCCTCCAAGAGATTGAAACCAGGCAAGAATTTCTTCAAAAACAGTGACATCTAAGCTGTAATAAATATAGTTCTTCTGCTTTTCTTCTATGAGCAGACCAGCTTTCTTTAGCTGAGAGAGGTGGTAGGATACCGTCGCAGGGGTCAGCTCAAAAGCTTGAGCAATCTCCCCAGCAGACTTCGGACCATGCTTGAGCATTTCCAGAATCCCCCTTCGAACTGGGTCAGCTAGAGCTTTAAGTGTTTGACTGATCCCCATGATTAGACCTTTCTTTCAGGTAAACTTTCAAGATTTTCTTGGTCAGAAAGACTAGTGCCACTACTTCTACCAAGAGCAAAGCTTCAACTGCAAGCGGCGGAAGAACACCTACCTGAGCCAGAGCAGGCGCTAAGTCAATCAGGGCATGAAGTCCTAGAGCGGCTAAAAAATACACTGGAGCCTTCTCCTTGACCGCCTTCCAAACCCAGAAAGTCAGCAAGATTTGGATGAGAATAGCCAAGATCCGCTCAAGAGCCAAAAGATAGATGCTGCCAGCGCTCATAGAGCGGACATTGTCAATAACTGCTTGAGGAATTTGAGCCAGCGTCTGAGCATTCCCCTGAGTCACTACTTGAGCTATAACCCAAAAGTTTAAGAGACTGACAATACCAACAAACAGAGCCTCAATAGCACCATGCCCCAAGCCATAGGCTATACCATCCCTAAAGGTCAGTGGGCGCTTCTTCTGCAGCCAGTAAAAGATGACCCAGCGGGCTGTTTCTTCAAAAATAGCTGCCGCAGCAATAGCATAAAGAACGTATAGCCAAGGATTTTCCGTCCGCAAAGCGATAGTCCCATCAGCCTGAGGTTGTAAGACGATACGGTGCAAGATATTTTCCAGAACCTGACTAGACAGATAAAAGCCAACTCCCCCTAAAAAGAAGACTAATAGAGAAATGTGCTTGGTCTTTTTAAAATAAACCAAAGGAACAAGGACTGCTCCTAAAATAAGCAGCATAGCAATCAAGATATGAATGGAAATCATCGTTTTTTCTCCTGAACTGTTTAGATTTTTTTCTAAATAGATTATACATCTTTCTTTTCTTTCTGTCAAATCTATTTTGATTTTTTTCTAAATAGTATTCTATCTAAAAATCATCAAGCTTTACTGCAATAAAAAAACAAAAATACGCCCAGATTTTCACCTAAAGCATATTTTTTTGATTTCTATTAGATTAGTTCATATTAACCCGATGCCATTCATTGATGACGTAGGCTAACTGACCAACTTGCTCAATTCCGACACCACTGATCTCATCACTGGCCTCGGTGCTACCACCTAAATAAGCCGTATAGAGAGCTATAATATAGGGCTTCTCTTCCATAACTAATGCATCCACATTGAGCGCCTCACGAACATATCCAGGCTTTTGATAGATGGTAATGTCACGTAGATAGCGCTTATAGTATTCACCTGGGAAGGATTCGCCTATATAATAAAGGATATCCTTGTACTTTTCCTGATTTTTAGACAAATACTCAAGGACCTGAATATAGTAGTCCGTCGTGGTCTTATTATTCTCACGGCTGATCGTCTTAATATCAGCCTTGGACTGACCGTAGCGACTAAACATATCATAGGCCTTTTCCATGCCGCCTAGACGCTCTGCTAAAGCGTAGGCTGGAGTATTTTCAGAATAAACCAAGGAATATTCCTGCATGTCTGATATTCTCATAGCACCATTGAAAGCACCAACATAGTTATCATGCTCGCCCCTATATTCATAGTTTGTATTGGTAATATCAAACCGCTCGTCCATAGAAAGTTTGCCGGCAGCAACCTCATCTACTACCAGCATATTGAGAGGGAGCTTGTAGGTCGATCCCGCAGTCATAGGCTGGGTATCATTCATGGCAAAGGTCTTGCCAGTCGTCAAATCCTTATATGAAAATGCAACCTGGGAGGGTTCAATTCCCATTTCGGTCATATAAGCCTGAATGACCTGAGTCAAATCCAAATTTGCATAGTCAAATCGCAGCCCCAAGGCATCCATAGTCGGCCCATCCGCCTCCATGACCTTCTGCTTTTCCTCTAGACTTTTCTCAACAGGCTTTGGCTTTTCTTCAACTGGTTTGGAATCAGGCTTGACTTTCTCTTCTTCCTGTTCTTGCTCGCCAGACTTTGCAAGTTGGGCAGCCTCTTGTGCTTTCTTTTCAATAGCCTTATTTCGTTGGGTTATAAAAAGGAAGATGAAGCCCAGCAGACAAAGACAAGAAAGGACAGCTACGATAATCGTTACAATTTTTTTACTCAAAACATTTCTCCTAGCATTTGTATTATAAAAAATTATGAGGAAAATAACAAGTGAAATCCAGAAAAAAGGCATTTTAAGCATTAAAAAAGGCAAATCTTTAATCGATTCGCCTTTTTATATATTGAAACTGCCTGTTTATTTCGCAGCAGCGTAAAGTTGGTCAACCTTTTTCCAGTTAATAACTGAGAAGAAAGCTTGAATGTAGTTCGGACGAAGATTGCGGTATTTCACATAGTAAGCATGTTCCCAAACATCCAGTCCCAAGATTGGAGTTTTACCTTCTGAAATAGGAGTATCCTGATTTGCTGTTGAAGTTACTTCCAACTTGCCTTCTTTGTTGACAACCAACCAAGCCCAGCCAGAACCAAAACGAGTTGTAGCCGCTGCAGTGAAAGATGCTTTAAAGTCTTCAAATGATCCAAAAGTAGCTTCGATATCCGCTGCCAACTCTGCAGATGGTGATGTTTCTGCTGGTGTCATCAATTCCCAGAAAAGAGCGTGGTTAAGATGACCACCACCGTTGTTGATGACTGCTTGACGGATATCAGCTGGGATAGACTCCACATCAGCCAATAATTTTTCCAAGTCTTCACCAATTTCAGGATGTTTTTCAAGCGCAGCATTAACATTCGTTACATAGGTATTGTGGTGCTTGTCATGATGCAAGTGCATTGTTTCTTCATCAATGTAAGGCTCTAACGCATCGTAAGCGTAAGGAAGATCAGGTAAGATAATTGCCATTTGATAGACCTCTTTTTCTATATGATTATAAAAATGATAACGCAATCATTAGAATTTTTCAACTATTTTGCTTGTAAGTCACCCGTCGCAATCTTGAGCAGAGCCAAATCAAACAGGTAATCTTTATCATACAGCCCCGACTTAATCTGGTAATCCGTTTCAATCAGACAGGCCATGGTCCTTTTAAGAAAGGCTAAACTCAGTGAGCGAGCATCCTTTAAGGCAAACTTGACTTGATAAGGATTGACCTTGCGGCCTAGATAATCGGACAAATCAGACACAATCTGACTCTCAGCTCTGCCATTTTCTGCTAAAACTTTAACCTGCGTAAAGATACGAAACTGCCCCAGCATAATGGCAATAAGCTTGATTTCATCCTCACCTTGAAGAGTCAAATCTCGTACCAAACTTCTGGCCTCATCAATCTTCTGCTGCAAAATCAGCTGGGTCAGGTCAAAAATATTGTCCTGAAGAGTCTTGGGAATGGCCTCGGCAATGTCTTCTAAACCAATCTGACCAGACTCTTTATAACCTTTCAGAAAGGCTAAATTTTTACTAACTTCACTGAACTGAAAACCTGATTTCAGCAGCAACTGATCGAAAGCTGTCGGAGCAAATTGTAATCCTTCTGCCTGCGCTTCCTTGCTGAAATAAGCCCTTAGATCTGCTTCCTTGAGTTCTGCAGCCTCAAAAATTTTCCCATCCCGTTTCAGCAGTTTGACCAGACGGCGCTTGCTATCCAATTTGCCTTCTGCAAAGATAACCAGACGAGTTGTATCCGCTGGATTTTCCAGATAATTTTCGAAAGATTTGAGTTCTTCATCAGTCAGATAGCGCTTCTTGGCTGTTGTCAAATCAGCAAAATGGTCCAAAATCACGATTTTTTCATCCGCAAAAAAAGGCAGACTGACCAAGTCCAATTCCACATCCTGGTAGTTTGCTTCTTTCATATCGAAAATAGCTGTGTTCAAATCACCCGGTTGAAACTGAATCTGGCGGAGAAACTGCTCCTTCAACAACTCAAACTGTCCCAAGTCATCCCCAGCCAAAATGGTCAAAGCAGGAAGATTGCTTGGCGTGATTTTTTTAATTTCCTCAATAGCTAACACCGAAAGTCTCCCCTGCTTTATATTTCTTGTCAATTTTTTTCATGTATTGATTGTAACAAAAAAGAGTCGGAAAGTCTGTTATTTTCTTTGCAAACAAAATCTAATTTTTGAATAGATCTGCTATATAAATAGAAACTGTTACTAGCTTCATTTTTCTTTGTTCTAAAAAACTATCAATGTCCAGTTCTGTTCAAGATTTTCTACGAGCGATAGAACAAAAAGAGCTGGAAAAATTCCAACTCTTCTTTGTTTATTCTTGGTTTTCAGTTGCATCCTCTACACTGTTTTCAGCTGGTGTAGAAGCTTGCTCCTCTTGAACTGATGAAACAAAAGGATTATCCTGAACAGGTGCTTGAGTTCCAAAATCCTGAGGTGTTGACTGCTCAGGTGTTTCAGCAGTAAATGGATTTTGAACTGGTTCTGCTTGCTCCACTGCCTGGCCTTGATCAGAAACAGGTTGTTGTGGCTGTTGACCAAACTGCTGGTCTTGGAAACCACCTTGCTGTGGCTGTTGGCCAAATGGTTGGTTTTGGACTGGTTGTTGTGGCTGTTGTCCAAACTGCTGGTCTTGGAAACCACCTTGTTGCGGCTGTTGGCCAAATGGTTGGTTTTGGACAGGTTGTTGTGACTGACCAAACTGCTGGCCTTGGAAACCACCTTGTTGTGGTTGTTGGCCAAATGGTTGATTTTGAACAGGTTGTTGTGGTTGTTGACCAAATGATTGGTTTTGGACTGGTTGCTGTGGTTGTTGACCAAATTGCTGACCTTGGAAACCACCTTGCTGTGACTGTTGGCCAAACTGTTGATTTTGAACAGGTTGTTGTGACTGACCAAACTGTTGTCCTTGGAAACCACCTTGTTGCGGTTGACCAAACTGTTGGCCTTGGAAGTTTTGCTGACCATATGAATTTCCAACCATTTCAGGCTTAGATCCTTGACAAAGCAAAACAATCAAAGCAATACTACATGGAAGAGATACTATTCCTGCAATAATATTTAGAACTGGAATAAATGATAGTAAAAAAGGACCAACATACAAGAAAAGAAATGCCCAATGATAACCAGCATCACGTAAACGACGGACAATGATAGCTAAATTAGGTACAAAAGTTGCCAGAGCATAGAGAATTAAGATGAAAATAAAGATTACAGCGAATCCTGCTCCAGCCAAGATTGCTGATGGATCTGATTCATATCCATAAGTTGAGTCTTGAACTGCTGCTGAAAGAATACTTCCAAAAGCAGATGCCCAAAAAATGATAAATAGCGGTGCAGTAACAATAACATGGCATAAAACTACCCACCAATAGTCTGACCGGCTAGACCGGCTTGAAAAATCAGCATAGTGTGTCCAGAATTTTTTATATGCAGCAAACATAAAATTCTCCTCTATAATTTTTTATACCCATTATCTTATCACAAATGCATAAATAAATCAATATGACTTCCTGACTGAAGCTAAATGGACATGAGAAAAAGTATCAGTTGGCATCTTCAGTCTAGATATCAGCGAACCGTTTCAATCCTCCAGGAATTCCAACCAATCAAACGAATGGCCCCTTGCTGGTCAGTTCGATAGATGGCTGTATTAAACTTCTCAAATCTTTGCAAAGTTTCCTGATGCGGATGTTGATAACGATTATTCTGGCCAGCTGATATCAAGGCCAGCTTCGGCTGAATTTGCTCTAAAAACTCTGGACTGGAAGAGCCTTTGGAACCATGGTGACCCGCTTTTAAGACATCCGCTTTCAGCTGAGGGAAGCGCTGCAGCAGTTCGGTTTCTCCTTGTCTTTCCAAATCACCTGTAAACAAAAATTTTGTCTGAAAGAACTCCCCATAGAGTACAATCGAATCATCATTTCCACCGTCGCCTGTCCCACTAGGATAGAGAACCTGCAAAGCTGAGTCAAATACTGGAATCTCATCGCCCACTTCGACGACATGGACAGAAGTTTCTATCTGCTCCAATTTTTGAACAAAATCAGGCTGAGTCAGACTTCCTTTAGAAACATAGATTTCCTTGATAGAAAGATGCTTGGCCACCTCCAGCATATCTCCCATGTGGTCGGTATCGGTATGAGTCAGGACCAATACATCCAGACTAGCAACACCACGGCTTTTGAGATAGGGGATTAAGGTCTTTTCTGCATTGGATGAAGTCTGTCGCTCCTGCCAAGCCTCCTTTTTTCCTATCACAACTCGTCCTCCTACGTCAATCAAAATCGTCCTGCCCTGCCAGTCCCTGAGAAAAATGCTATCACCTTGACCAATATCCACCACTGTAATCTCATTTTGCAGCGGATGCTTTGTTAGAAAAAATAAGAGAAGAGTAAGTAAACTAAAAGATAAAAGCCAGCTTTTCTTTCTCCGAAAGTCATAGATTAAAGCCAAAACCAAAAGCAGAGCGATCAGTAACCAGAGGTTGGGCTTTCCAAAAATCAAAGGGCGCGGAGCAAAATCAGCTACCCAACGAATCACATCTTCGAGTAAGTCAAAGAAAAAATTGACTTGAGTGATTTTTACAAGTGGTGACAAAATAAAAATGAGGGTTAAGCCTGGCAGCATCAGCAGGTCAAAGAGTAGTGAAAATAGAAAAGTTAAAATCACGGACCAGGGCTGAAATTCAGAAAAATAGTAGATTAGTATAGGCAAAATCCCCAATGAAATAGTCAGACTTTCCGTTAAAAGTTTCCGAATCGGCGGCAACTTTTCAAAATCCATCATAGAAATCAAAAAAGCATAAGCGCAGGACAAGACACCGCCTGCTGTCAGAAGAAAATTGGGCATGATGATAAAGAGAATCATCAGTGTCAGGGCAAAATTATCCAGTCTGGTCAGTCCTTGCTGAGCCAATAGCTTTTGAACTAAGCTTCTAACGACAGAAACAGAAAAGCCTGTCAGTCCAGCGTAGATAAATGAAAAAGGCAGCTGCAAAGCATTTACTGTCTCCCTCTTCATCCCCAAACGTAGAAGAATTCTGCGAAAACCATCCAAAAAGAAACCTACCTGCATACCAGACAAGGCAAACAAATGGATGATACCCAAGCTAGAATACAGGTCACTCATTTCCGCAAACTCCGTATCTAAGTCACCAAACAAGAGTCCTGTCATGTAATGGCTCATTGGACTAGGAAAATTACTTCGAATATAGACCAGCGCTTTTCTGCGCCAGACAGACAGCCAATCCAGTGGATTCAGGCTGGAAATTGGTCTTAGTGACTGAATCTTATTGATTTTTAAGGTACGGTAAATTCCCTGACTCTTTAAATAAGCCTGATAGTCAAAGCCCGAAAAATTTCGTTGTTGCTGGGCATGTTCAAACTCTCCTTCAATATCAAGTACGACCAAATCTGTCAAATGCTGAAAAGCTTTCTTTTCACTGGCTGATTTGATCTTGTAGAAGACCTGATAAAGCCGACCGTCCGTTCGCCCTCGAAAGGATAGGGAATCTCCATTGACTTTGATCGTATCCGGCAAGACCTGAACCGAGCTAGCTGAAGGAGGTTCCTGCCTAAAGGCCTGCTCTGCCATTTCCCGACGAAGCAAGAAAAAGAGGACAAAAAGGGACAGGAATGCCAAAGCAGCTAGACTTTTTTTGAGGGGATAGCTGAAAAAGAGACGAAGCAAAAGGACACCCAGCCCTAAATAAGCCAAGGAACTGCCAGAATAGACTGCAAAATAGGCCCATACAAGGATGAAAGCTAGAAAGATAGGGGTGAGGGGTAGCTTTTTAATCCACTGTGACATATTCTTTCAGCTTTTCTAAGGTCTTATCTCCAATCCCTGACACTTTTTTCAGATCATCTACTGACTTGAAGCGGCCATTGCTTTCGCGATAGGCGATGATGTCTGAAGCCCGCTTCTGTCCGATGCCTGAAATAGTCTGCAATTCAGCCTCTGTCGCCGTATTTAGATTGACCTTGTCTGGCTTTCCACTACTGGCACCAACAGAATCAGAAGATCCTGCTTGATGCTGGCCAGTCTGTGTGACATCAGCTCCTTCTTCACCAATCTTTGCAACATAGATTACTGCTTCATCCGTTAATTTTTGTGCCTGATTAATGGACTTAGCCTCGGCGTCTGCTGTCAATCCGCCAGCTTTTTGGATGGCTTCATGGACTCTCGCTCCTGCTCTCAGCTCATAGACACCAGGATTCTTAACTGCGCCTTTAATATCCACAGTGACTTGCTCGCTCTCCTCTTCGTCCGACTTAGCCTTAGAAACAATCCTTTCGCTTTCTTCATCAGCTGAGCTGGATGAGGAAGTTAGCTCTTGGCTCAAGGCGGCTACCTGATTTTGTGGCTGGTGATTTCCTTTGATGAGGAAAAAGCCACCTAGCATAGCGCCAACTACTGCCAGACCGACAAAGAGCTTGTATTCTTTCAGCTTTTCAATGATTTCTTCAAGCATATTTTTCTCCTTTGTCTTTTTATTCGTAAAAGATTGCAAAAAAATAAAACAAGCCGAGAATATTTTCAGCTTGTCATATTTTAAAATCTTTATTTTGCAAGAAGTGGTATAGATAGAAGGGTCATTGATGAAAATAGGAGCTATAATATCAATCTACTTTTCTTATCCTGTATATCCAAGCTTCTAACTTTTGAGCTCTGCTATGCAAAAAAGCAAGATTTGCCAAAAGAAAAGCCATCACTAGCACGCTTAGAATCAGAAGCAGCGGCCAAGAAACTGACTGCTGACATAGATAAAGGATGAAGACTAAGATGAGTATAGGAAAAGTCGTCAAAGCTGTGAAGCCGCCCGGTACCCAGCGACGAAAGCGAAACACTTGCATGATATGGCCCAGCAGATGGAGAGTATGACAGAAGCCAATAGCCAGAGCCAGCTCGGGAATGCGAAATAGAATCGCAAGCAGCAAGAGTATAAAAGCCAGCAGAAATTCCTCCGCAATCATCAGAGCAATGCTTTCAGCAGAAAGATAACTTCCTCTTCTAGCAATGAACATCTCCTTTTGATAGCCTTGATGGTCTTGATTCTGAGAAATCCAAGGCCGAACCAGGATAATCTCATCAAACTCGTGCAGCATAAACAGTGATAAGGTTACAAAAGATAAAAAAGCAAGAGACATAGCATCCTCCTTATAAAACATACCTACATTATAACTCACTCACATACAAAAATCAGCTCCCAAGCAAGATTGCTCAGGAAGCTGATTAGTATCTTATTTTCTATGCTTATCTGGATCCCAGACAAAGCTAGCAAAAAAGCTGAAAATGATGGTCAAAATTCCAATCAAAATAGCAGGAATAAAGACAAAGGCACGTAAAATCCGTAAGAAGATATTGCCTTTCTTTTGTGTCTGGTAAGGGGCCACTTCAGCATCCAGACGATCAAACTCAGCATGAATACGGCGAGCTACTTCCTCAACTCCCTCATCGTTCATCTTCTTAATGTCTGAAATATCAATTGGATTACCAAAATTCATGTCCACACGCTCCCCAGCCGCCAAGCCTTTAAGGCTCATGGGACCAGCATAGACTACTGGCATGATACGAACTTTAGCCATCTTAGCGATCACTGCCACTCCTCCCTTGACATCCGTAGAATGGCGACTGCCGCTTGGGAACATAATCAGGGAACGATTGCTCTTTTTCAGCATATTGACAGGGTATTTGATAGCTGACGGACCAGGATTTTCCCGGTCAATAGGAAAGGCACCACACATGCGAATCCACCAGCCGAACACCCGATTTTCAAAAAGCTGTTTCTTGGCCATGAAAATGAACTGCTTGGGCTTGGTCGCAAAAGCCATGTAAACTGGATCCCACCATGTCCGGTGAGGGGCAACCAAGATATAATTTTCATCTTTTGAAGGAATCTTTTCTTTATTGTGGTAATGTGCATTGCCGTTCAAGGTCCACAGGATAAAAATCACTAAACCTCGCAAATAAGTATAAAACATAAACTCTCCTTATTTCAAACCAAAATTATACTTGAAATTTATTACATCCTTTCCCATTATACCCTATCCCATTATAGTCTGCAATATTTTTCCAAACTTTGGCTGTAACAGCTGATTCTGATAGCCATTTCCATAAAAAAATGGTATCATTAATCTCATGAACAAGAAAGAATTAATCGGTTTAAACCAAACCCAAGTAGATGAAAAAATTTCGCAGGGCTTGACCAACGATTTTACAAGTGACACCAGTACTAGTAACTGGCAAATCGTTAAGCGGAATGTTTTCACCCTTTTTAATGCCCTTAACTTTGTTATTGCTGTAGCCTTGGTCTCTGTCCAAGCCTGGAGCAATCTAGTCTTCTTCGCAGTAATCAGCTTTAACGCCGTCACTGGTATTATTACGGAACTGCGAGCCAAACGCATGATTGACAAGCTCAATCTGGTCAGCCGAGAGCTGGTCACAGTCATCCGCGAAGGCCAGGAAGTCAAGATTCAGCCAGAAGAAATTGTACTGGGCGATCTGATCAAGCTGTCAGCTGGTGAGCAAATTCCCAGTGATGCCCGTGTGGTAGAGGGGGTTGCCGAGGCCAATGAAGCCATGCTGACAGGGGAGAGCGACTTGGTTCTCAAGGAAGAAGGCGCTGAGCTGCTGTCTGGTAGCTTTCTGGCTAGTGGGCAGATTTATGCTGAGGTACACCATGTCGGCGCGGACAACTATGCCAACAAGCTCATGACTGAGGCTAAAACACTCAAGCCTATCAACTCGCGCATTCTATACAATCTTGCGAAAATTTCCCGCTTTACTGGAAAAATCATCATTCCTTTCGGATTGGCTCTCTTCTTTGAAGCCCTAATGATAAAGGGACTGCCTGTCAAAAACTCTGTCATTACCAGCTCGACAGCCCTTTTGGGTATGCTACCTAAGGGAATCGCCCTGCTGACAGTCACGTCACTTCTGACAGCTGTCATCAAGCTAGGTATGCGCAAGGTTCTTGTTCAGGAAATGTATTCTGTTGAAACTCTGGCTCGGGTGGATACTCTCTGTCTAGACAAGACCGGTACAATTACCCAAGGTAAGATGACAGTTGAAGCCTTGCATAGCCTGTCAAATAAGTTTTCTGATGAGACAGTCGGTCAAATCTTAGCAGCCTACATTCAAACCAGCGAGGATAATAACCCAACAGCCCAAGCTATTCGCAAGGGCTACGGCCATCTGGACCATGCCTATACTAGCGACAATGTCATCCCATTTTCTAGTGACCGAAAATGGGGCGCTATGCATTTATCCAGTGTCGGAACTATCTTTTTGGGGGCACCAGAAATGCTGCTGGACAGCAATCCTGCAGCGGTTGGAGAGGCTCAAAATCGCGGATCGCGGGTTTTGGTACTAGCTCACAGCGACCAAGTGCTAGACAAACACAGTATCCAACTGCCTGAAGATATGACCGCTCTGGCTGTCCTGGAAATCACTGACCCTATTCGTGAGGGAGCAGCCGAGACACTGGACTACCTGCGCTCTCAGGATGTTGATCTGAAAATCATCTCCGGTGACAATCCTGTGACCGTTTCCCATATTGCGAGCCAGGCTGGATTTGCCAACTACGACAGCTACATCGACTGCTCTAAAATCAGCGATCAAGAACTGGTTGAGCAAGCAGAAGAAACAGCCATCTTCGGTCGTGTTTCTCCTCATCAGAAGAAGCTGCTCATCCAGACTCTTAAAGCCGCTGGTCGGACAACAGCCATGACGGGAGATGGGGTTAATGATATCTTAGCCTTGCGTGAAGCAGACTGCTCCATCGTCATGGCGGAGGGCGACCCCGCAACTCGGCAAATTGCCAACTTAGTTCTTCTTAACTCCGACTTTAACGATGTCCCTGAGATTCTTTTTGAAGGCCGCCGGGTCGTTAACAATATCGGCCGGATTGCTCCGATTTTCTTCATCAAGACCATCTATTCCTTTATCCTAGCTATCATCTGTATCGCCAGTATCCTGCTCGGAAAACCTGAATACCTCTTGATTTTCCCATTCATCCCGATTCAAATCACCTTGATTGACCAGTTTGTCGAAGGTTTCCCACCCTTTGTCCTCACCTTTGAGCGCAATATTAAGCCGGTTGAAAAGCACTTCCTCAAACGCTCCCTGCAGCTGGCTCTGCCAAGCTCCCTCATGATTGTCTTCAGCGTGCTATTTGTCCGCATCTGGGGCAGCAGCCATGGCTGGAGCGACATAGAAATGTCCACCCTGACCTACTACTTGCTAGGCAGCATCAGCTTCTTGTCAGTCATTCGGGCCTGCCTGCCACTCAACCTATGGCGCAGCCTGCTTATTATCTTCTCTGTCTTTGGCTTCTATCTATCAGCCTTTGTCCTGCAGCACCTTTTGGAAATTGCAACGCTGACAGCCGCAACTTTGCCAGTCTATCTGATTCTCATGGTTGTTTTCGGGCTTGTCTTTGTTGCCTGCACCATCAAGCAGAAATACAGATTTGATTAAGAGCTAGCTAAAAAAGAATTAGCATTTAAGCTCATGGAAACATGCGAGAACCCTCGCATGTTTTTTTGATTGTGCAAAAACTTCCCATATCCCTTTGGAATCCTTGCTAAATCATGCTATAATTGACTTATGAACGAAGCAAAACTAAAAGACGGAGAACGCGTCAACCAGCTCTTTTCGACGGATGTCAAGATTATTCAAAATAGTGAGGTCTTCAGCTATTCGGTAGACAGCGTGCTGCTTTCCCGCTTTCCCAAGCTGCCCCAGCGGGGTCTAATCGTTGATCTCTGTGCTGGAAATGGCGCCGTTGGACTTTTTGCCAGCACTCGCACCAAGGCTCAGATTCTCGCAGTCGAGATCCAGGAACGTCTGGCTGATATGGCTGAGCGCTCCATCGAGCTCAATGATTTGACTAAGCAAATGCAGGTTATTCAGGACGATCTGAAAAACCTAGGGCGCTATATCACTGGCAGCAAGGTTGATATGATTCTCTGCAATCCTCCATATTTCAAGGTTGATAAGCAATCCAATCTAAACGAAAGCCAGCACTACCTTTTAGCCCGCCATGAAATCTCAACAAATCTGGAAGAGATTTGCAAGATTGCCCAGCGAGTCCTCAAATCCAATGGTCGGTTGGCTATGGTTCATCGACCAGAACGCTTTTTAGATATTTTAGATACCATGCAAGCCCACAATCTGGCTCCCAAGCGCATCCAGTTTGTCTATCCAAAGCTGGGTAAAGAGGCCAATATGCTGCTTATCGAAGCTATTAAAGATGGTTCCCGCGACGGTCTAAAAATCCTGCCCCCTCTTTTTATTCACAATCAGGACGGCAGCTACACTTCGGAGATTCACGAGATTTACTATGGAAAATAAAGCCTATATGTACGTGCTTGAATGCGGAGATGGCTCCCTCTACACCGGCTACACAACGGATGTCCAAGCCCGACTCAAAAAACATCAAGCCGGCAGAGGCGCCAAGTACACTCGTGCTCGGCTGCCAGTCTCCTTACTTTACCAAGAAGAACACCCTAGCAAGCCGTCTGCCATGTCGGCTGAAGCACTTTTTAAAAAGAAAACTAGACAAGCCAAACTGGCTTACATCAAAGAAAGGACTCAAAATGCCTGAAATCCAGTTTAAAGGCGACTTTCATCATATCGAAATTTCCCCAGACAGCCAGCTCGATATCGGTCAAGATGTCATCTTCCAATCTTTTACCAGCCTCAATGTAGCCAGTGGCGCACAACTCAAGCTAGGAACCCGAGTTTTCTTTAACGACCATTGTACTGTCCGCTGTCAGCACTCTATCGAAATCGGCAAGGACACCATGTTTGGTGATGGCGTCCGTATTTTTGACCACAATCATCAGTATTCTAATTACCATATCGAGAAGATTGATTATAGTGTTGCGCCAGTCAAGATTGGAGCTAACTGCTGGATTGGGGCCAATACTGTGATTCTCAAAGGTGTGACCATTGGTGATAATGTCATCATTGGAGCCAACAGCTTGATTTTCCAAGATATTCCCAGCAACTCTATCGCTATGAGCAAGGAAGAGCTTATCATCAAGGAGCGTCCACAGGGCAATTTCCATGCCTTTACGCTGACGGCTTCTGATACTTTGGAACAACTGGCCTATTTAGCAGAAAATCTGCCAGAATTAGAATTTCACATAGCTGCTAAGACCAATATTTCTCCTTACTTAGCCAGCTTTAATGACTATCCCAATATCAACCTCTACACCAATATTCACCAGGATGACTTTATTGAAGACTTGCTCGATAGGGCGGATATTTACTTGGATATCAATCACTGGGGAGAAGTCGACCAGATTGTTCAAAGAGCTATCAGCAAGGGGAAGCCAGTTTTGGCTTTCAGCCAAACTGCCCACCAGCCTGAAGAAAATACTTTACTTTTCGAATCGGACCAACCCCAGCAAATGGCTGATGAAATACGAAAATTAATGCAAGAAAAGTCTAGGACATAAAGGTCCTAGACTTTCTTTTGCAGTCGATATGCATTTTATTAACTTTATTCACCAGCAATGCCATTTGGAATGATAACTTCCTTGAGTAACTGCTCTTCTTCCTTGATACGAACGTAAAGGGTGATACAGTAAATCGGGAAGAGGATGAAAAGAGCAAAGTAGGCATGACTGAGCAGGGCCAAGCCCACCAATTCTGGTACAACATTCAGGAAATAATTAGGATGTTTGACATTGCGAAAGAGCCAGTGGTCAACAAACTTATGATCCTTAACCAGCATTAGCTTGATGGTCCAAACTGGTCCCAAGAGCTTAGCAACAAGGTAGAGCATAAACATAGAAAAGAGCAACAAGACAGCGCCCAATAGACTCACAAAGTCAAAAGCTGGCTTTTTCAGCAGCAATTCCAGAAAGCAGACCGCATAAAAAAGCATGTGCAGGTACTTCATGATATTTGAATTTTTCACCCCATACTCCATGCCACCCTTGGCCAGAATATCCTGCTCATTCTGAGAGGATTTCCTCAAAAACACCAAACGAAAAAGCGACACAGCTGCAAAAATCACTATAATGATTGTCATAAGACCTCCTAAAATTTAGTAATACATTTTATTATATAAGGAATTCTGCAGCAAAGTCAAGACTGTTGTTTACAAAAATCGACCAAGATATAAAAAAGCTGCGACTAGAATTTCTAGATAAAATCCCAGTCACAACCTCTATAAAATATTTATTTGAAGCAAGTTTCTCTCACCGGTCAGACATCACAAAATTTCCACATAGGTGCTGTATTTTTCCTTGACTTTCGGAGCGATATTCTCATCCGTCACAACTGCACTGAGGTTGTCCAGCCGGTAAAAAGAGTAGAAAGAATAGCTGTCAAACTTGCTGTTATCGGCTACGATATATTTGCTGATGGCATTGTTAAGGATAATCGCGTCGCCGTTGCCTTCCTCTTCATTGCTGGTGGTAACATTATGACCGTCAATGCCATTCGCCCCGATAAAGGCCTTGGAAACCTTGATTTCTTTCAAAAGATTATTGGCAAATTGACCGACAAAGGTTTGAGTCTTAGCCCGATAACGGCCGCCAATCAGAATTAAATCTAAGTTGGCTCTTTCTTTTAACTTTTCAAAAATTGGCAGCGAATTGGTGACAATGCTGATATTTTTGCCATCCAAATAGTCTCCGATAAAATCCGTTGTGGTGCCTGACCCAATAAAGACTGTATCCCCGTCAGCAATCAAATCCGCACATTTACGGGCAATCTGCTTCTTCTCCTCAACATTCAGCATTTGCTTTTCTGAGTGGGAAATCTCATTGAGAGCATTTTTGACCTTCTTATGGGCTCCGCCATGAACTCGGGTCAGCATACCCTGCTTCTCTAAATCAATCAAATCCCGACGAATGGTCATATCCGTGACACCCAGCATTTCCTTGAGGTTTTTAACAGCAACCACACCTGTTTGATCCAGTTCTTGCAGAATGATTCTATGTCTACTTTCTTTCATTTTACATTCTCCTTTTGCTCCTGAATTTCTTACAGACTCACCTTTACCTTATTATACAACAGTTCCAGCATATAAACAAAGATTTGTGAATTTTTTTATTTTAAATAGCTAATATGTTGAATTTAATTATGTAAATTAGTGCTATTTAATCTGTTATACAACAAGAAAACTAGACTTTATCTATATCAGCCTAGTTTTCTTCGCTTTACTATTTGTTTTTATGGCTTACTTTATAACTCATTCTAGCAACAAGCTTTTATTTTTCCTTTGCAGCATAGGCTTCGTTACGTTTGATCATTTGTTTTCTGTACCAAGCAAAGATTCCTACATAAGCTCCCAAGAAGATAACTGCGCCAATGATTGCTTTAATATCACCAGTGGTAGTATTACCGATAGTCCATCCCAGCAACTTCTCAATCGGCCCTTCAAGCGTAGAGTGAGTGATTAATTGCGATTTGCTGACTCCTTCAGGGAAGGCACCAACACCTTTAGCAAGTTCCGTTGCAAATGGTGCAATCAGAGTTCCTGACAACAGGAAGAGCGGAAGCAAAAGACTTCCAAACACAATCATACGCAAGAGTTTGCCACGTGTAACTACCAAGAGCGCTGGAGTTACGCCCATTGCAATGATACCAGCCAGTGGTAGTATACCATTCCCTACTTTAGAAAGAAGAACTGCTTCAATTAGCATAATTGGTGCAAGTACGTTGGCACAAGCCCAGATTTCAGCACGACCTGCAATAAAAGGCCAGTCCAAACCGATATTAAACTTGCGACCTTGTAGACGTTTTGTAGCAACGTTTGTAATACCTTGTGAAAGTGGTTCTACAGCTGCAATGAACCATGAACCAATCAATGAGAACAATTCCAAGCAGACACCAGCAGTCAAACCTAGGGTCAGCCAACCTTTAATGACTAATTGCCAAGTATTTGCATCTTCTGCACCTGCTACAGGGTGTGGAGTTCCCATAAAACCAATGACCACCCCGAGAAGGAAACCGATAAAGAACTTAGAGCCCCAGAAACCAATCTTTTTATTCAGAGCCGCAGCATCAAAGTCATACTTATCTAACCAAGGAAAAAATTTATCAAAAATCTTATCCAAAACCATGATGACAGGATTCATCATATAGTTCATGTGAGTAGACGTCATCGGAGATGAACTTGGTGCATTCAAAAGATCATCAAATGTTGGCTTCATCAAGTCTGAGTTGATGATTTTCAAAACACCAACTAGGACAACTGCTGCAGTCGCAATCAGTAGTGATACAGCCGGACTCACATGATTGTTATCCGCATACCACTTAATTAGTAGTCCGGTGATGGACAAGTGCCAAATATCAAAGATGTCAACATCCAGTGTATTTGTCTTTTTCATAACCAGCATAACGACATTGACAATCAGCATGATAAGCAAGAAGTACAAGGTCCATGGAGAACCCCAAGTAATTGTTGCCAAAGGAGCCCAGCCAACATCTGTGATGTTAAGCTGAATGCCTGTATTTTCAACAAATTTTGCAAGTGAAGCTGAGAACGCTCCATTCAGCATACCGATGATGGCCCCGATACCCGTCAAAGCGATGGCTAGCTTAATACCACCCTCCAAAGCTTTGGAAAATTTTACACCAAACAACAGAGCCAAGACAGTCAAGATAATCAGCATGACTATCGGGCCGCCCATTTTTATAATGGGATCAAAGAACTTATTCGCTATATCAATAATAGCATTCATAACAAAACCTCCTGGTTTAACCTTTTATAACCTAACTTAGACCATGCTCTTTAATGGCCGCTTCAATATTGTCATACACCGGAGCACTCATAGCTGGGATACGGAAGAGAATCGGTCCTGCTTCAATAACAGGAATTTCTGGTGTGAAGCCCAAATCTGTTGCTGCAATCGGTGTAAAGATATCGTATCCTTGAATTAAATCTTCATTGACATCCTTGACCATTACTGCATCACAATGAACATCATAACCACGGTTTGACAATTCTTCCTCAAGGGCACTTTTGATTTGGTGACTGGAATTCACACCAGCTCCACAGGCTGCTAAAATTTTAATCATGGTAAAATCCTCCATTTAATTTATTTGATGACTGTTGAAATATAGTGAAACAAATCTTCATCAGTGTTGCACTTAGCTAACTCAGCTAAATTGCCTTGGCTAGTGAAGAAGTCCATAAGCTGCGCCAAAATGTTAGTTTGACTTGAGCTAGAATGGTTAATAATAAAGAATAAAAGAGAGACTGAAACTGTCTGTGCAGGTGCAATCATATTGTGGAAAGTCACAGGCTGTTCCAACTTAACCACAACCACATTCTCTGTTAAGTTGTGCTCAATGTCTGTATGGGGAATGGCTACATTTGGCAAGTCTTTGCCTAAAAACTCCATATCCAATCCAGTTGGAAAAGATTGCTCTCTTTTTATCAGAGCCTCTTTATAAGAAGGCTTGACAATTTTTCTCTCTTCCAGTAAGTCAGCTACCTGATAAAATAACTCTTCTTGACTTTTTGCAGTTAGACAAAAAACTAACTCTTTATCAAACAATTTAGAAAGCTCCATTATTACCTCACCTTGTTTCTTTTTGTTTGTAAATTCATTATATCATTATGATATAATATAGTCAATAGCTTATTATATCTTTTTTATAAATTGTTTGTTTACAATAATTAATAAATCGTGTACTATTTTGTTTGATTTGATAACCAAGTAGCTAAATTACACTTTATATACTTTTTGCTTATAAGATTTCTCACAAAAAAACGCCACAAGATTGTAGCGCCCTTTATCATAAAATACTTTAATATTCCGTTCAATTTTTTACAAAAGATTAGTATAGAGACTATATTTCTCTCGAACTTTATTAGAAAGATTTTCATCGGTTATCACCGCAATAATATTGTCCAAGCTATAGAAAGTATAAAAAGAATAGCTATCAAACTTACTGTTATCAGCAACGGTATATTTCTCAATTGCGTTATCGAGTATAGTAGCATTAATATCTCATCAAAAGAAAAAACTCCGATACATATTTGATGTATCAGAGTTCTTATTTTTTATTTATCACCCTTGTTACGGATTACAAAGCCAGTTTTCTTTTCGCTAGAAGTATTGCGAGGTTTCTTGTGGTCCTTGCGGTAGCGATTTTCTTTGTCAAAACGCTCGTCTTTGCGACCTTTCTTAAATTGATCGCGACGGCCACCTCGGTCACGGCGATTGTCATTGCTGCGACGGTTGCTATTTCCGCCACGACTGCCCTTGCCTTTTCCGCCAAAGCCTCCGCCAGACGGTTTAAACGGCAATGGTTTTTCACGGGCAATTTCTACTTCAGGAAGGGCATCTGGATCCTGCACTGTCAAGCTGAGGATATACATAGCCAGCTCTTCTGGGCTGAATTCTGCTGCTAACTTGCGGGCATCCTTGCCAAATTTCTCAAAGTTAGAACGGATGCTTTCGTCAGCAAAATCGCGTTCAATCTTCTTAAGGGCAACTTTTTTCTTAGCTTGGAAAGCTTCCTCTGCAGTCGCAGGTTTGAGGCCTTTCATACGCTTCTTGGTCAGATTTTCGATGATCTGAAGATAGCCCATTTCATTTGGCGCTACGAAAGTGATAGACTGACCTGACTTACCAGCACGACCAGTCCGCCCAATCCGGTGAACATAGCTTTCTGGATCCTGCGGAATGTCGTAGTTGTAAACATGGGTCACACCAGAAATATCCAAACCACGCGCGGCTACATCTGTCGCCACCAAGACATCCAGATTGCCATTTTTAAAGTCACGGAGGACGCGAAGGCGCTTGCCTTGGTCCAAATCACCATGGATACCCTCTGCTCGGAAACCGCGGATTTTCAGACCACGAGTCAGCTCATCCACCCGGCGCTTGGTCCGGCCAAAGACGATAGAGAGCTCTGGCTGCTCCACGTCCATCAGGCGGGTCATGGTATCAAATTTTTCATTTTCTTTGACACGGATATAATACTGATCCACCAGCTCCGTCGTCAGCTCTTTAGCAGCAATCTTGACATGCTCAGGCTCCTTCATGAACTTGACACCGATGCGCTTGATAGCATCCGGCATGGTCGCTGAAAAGAGCAAGGTTTGACGTTCTTCTGGCACACGGGAAATGATAGACTCAATATCTTCCAAAAAGCCCATATTTAGCATTTCATCCGCTTCATCCAAGATTAAGGTTTCAATCTGATTCAGCTTAAGCGCCTTGCGTTTGATCAAATCCAAGAGACGGCCAGGTGTTCCTACGACGATATGAGCACCAGACTTGAGGGCCTTGATTTGCTTTTCGATACTGGAGCCACCGTAGACAGAGCGTACCTTGACACCCTTGCTACGGCCAAAACGGAAAAGTTCTTCCTGACTCTGCACAGCCAATTCACGGGTCGGAGCGATAATCAAAGCCTGCACAGCAGGATTATCTGTATCAATCTTCTCCAAAGTCGGGAAGCCAAAGGCTGCTGTCTTTCCTGTCCCTGTCTGGGCCTGACCAATAACATCCTTACCTGCCATAGCAAGTGGAATCGTCTGCTCTTGAATAGGGCTCACTTCTACAAAGCCAGCTTTTTCAATCTCTGCTAGTAATTCAGCAGATAAATGTAATTCATTAAATTTCAATGTTCTTCTTCTTTCTAAAGGTGGTGCGAAGCCACCTTATAAGGCTTTTGATACTCAACTATCGAAACATCCCAAGTTCTTTTCCCTTGCTAAATCTCGATTTTCTGAGAGTATTCGCTCTTCTCTTCATAAATATGGTCTCTCAAGTCCAGGCACTAAAAAAGCGCCGACTCGGTCGCTAGTTCCCACTGAATAGAAAAGCTGTATTTCTGCAACTAATCTAGTATACCACAAAAGCACCTAAAAAGATAGGGCTTGGCTGTAAAATATTTTATTAGAGATTCTTTTGTAAAAAAATGAAAACTTGAAAATCATTTTCAAAAGCATTATAATCTACAAAGAAGAAAGGAGACAGGTATGAATAAATTTTTACGAGTGATTTTCATTTTGCTGTTCTTAGCTATGCTGGGCGCAGCAATGATCCAGATTTTCCAACCCCAGCTCTTGGGCAATGAGTCCATCTACGGCCTATCCCCCTACTGGCAGCGGGAAATTGGTTTCTGGAATCTGGCTATTCTGCCTTTAGTCATTGCTGCCAACATAAAGTATGATTGGTTTTATCTGCGTATGACCTTGCTAGCACTGATTCTGGGCGGTCTGGGATTTGGCACCAACCATCTGCTAGGCTATCTGGAAAAGGCGAATCAAGCAAACTTTCTGGGCTGGATTGAAAATTATCTGCTCGTCTTTTGCTGGATTATCGGTTGGGGACTGGAATATCGAAAAAGACAAAAAAGTGATGAAGAGACTGTCTAGATAGGCAATTTCCTCATCGCTTTTTTCTTCATTATGGACACTTTTCTATATTAGCCAGTAGCTCCTCAGCAAATTGACCAGTGGTCAAAGCTGCTACTCCTTCCAGCTGACTGGCAAAATCGCCTGTCACTTTTTGCTCAAAGAGAGCCTTCTCAATAGCCTTAGTCAGGAGATGAGAGACCTCCGTCCAACCAATGTAATCAAAGAAAATAGCCCCTGATAAGAGAAGTGAACAGGGATTAGCCTTATTTTGACCCGCTATATCTGGCGCCGTCCCATGAGTAGCTTCAAAAATAGCATGACCAGTCTCGTAATTAATATTGGCCCCTGGCGCAATACCGATTCCGCCCACCTGAGCAGCCAAGGCATCACTGGCATAGTCACCATTTAGATTGGTCAAGGCGACAACATCAAATTTCTCTGGATAGAGCAGAATCTGTTGCAGAAAATTATCCGCTATGACGTCCTGAATGACTAATTTTCCAGAAGCCATTTCGTCCGCATACTCTCTTTGAGCTAGTTCATAGCCCCATTTCCGAAAACCGCCCTCTGTAAATTTCTGGATATTGCCCTTGTGAACCAGAGTGACACGCCTTAGTCCTTTGGCTAGCGCATAGTCAATAGCTGCCCGTATCAGCCGCTCACTGCCCTGCTTAGAGATAGGCTTGATTCCAATAGCAGAGCTTTCTGGGAAGCGAATCTTGTCAACCTGCATATCCTCCTGCAGGAAATCGATAACTTTTTGGACTTCAGCCGTTCCACTCTCCCACTCAATCCCTGCATAGATGTCTTCTGTATTTTCCCGAAAAATCGTGATATCTGTCTTCTCTGGGTACTTGAGCGGACTGGGAACTCCCTTGAAATAACGAACCGGCCGCAGGCAGGCATAGAGATCCAATTCTTGTCTCAGCGCGACATTCAAGGAACGAATCCCTTCTCCGACTGGGGTTTCTAGCGGACCCTTAATAGCCACCAGATGGCTCTTAATCACTGCCAGAGTTTCATCCGGTAGCCAGTCACCTGTCTGGTCTACTGCTTTTTTCCCAGCCAAAACTTCCTTCCAAACAACCTTTCTCTGGCCACCATAAGCCTTTTCTACAGCCTTATCAAAGACCAACTGAGCATTTCGCCAGATATCAACTCCAATCCCATCACCCTGGATGTAAGGAATAATCGGAGCATCCGGCACCTGCAACCGCCCTTTCTCAAACAAAATCTTATCTGGCATTTTATCTCCTTCCAATGGGAAGATACTCCAAACCTTGAGCACCAATATAGTTAGAACGTGGCCGAATCAGCTTATTGTTCTTGCGCTGTTCCTGAATATGAGCAATCCAGCCAGCCACCCGACTCATAGCAAAAATTAGAGTATAGATACTGCTGTCAATGCCCAACACATGGTAAACCGTAGCCGAATAAAAATCGACATTCGGTATCAGGTGCTTGGTATGCTTCATATAGGCTTCAATTTCTTCTGAAAGCTGATACCAGACCTCATCCTTGGTCCCCTGTGTCAAATCCTTGGCCATTTGACGCAGGTATTTTTCACGTGGATCTTGGGTCTTGTAAACCCGGTGACCAAAGCCCATAATCTTCTCATGAGAGGCCAGCTTGCGGTCTAGGTAGGCCTGGCAATCCCCTTCCTCTCTGATCTCTTTCAGCATATCAAAGACACATTCATTAGCGCCACCATGGAGGGAGCCTTTGAGTGCTCCAATAGCTGCTGTCACGCAGGAATAAATATCGGTCAAGGTTGAGGCGCAGACTCGAGCAGCAAAGGTTGAAGCATTAAGTTCATGGTCGGCATGGAGCACCAAGGCACAGTTGAAGGCTTTGACCTCAAGTTCACTCGCCTCTTGTCCTTTGAGCATATAGAGGAAATTGGCCGCAAAACCCAAATCCTCCCGCGGCTCTATTGGAGTCTGACCCGACCTCAGTCTGGCAAATGCCGCAATAATGGTCGGCATCTTTGCCATAAGCTGGATGCTCTGCTCGTAGGTTGCTTCTAGAGATGCTTCCTCAGCATGGACATTATAAACACCCAAAAGACTGACCGTTGAGCGCAAGACACTCATGGGATGAAGATGCTTGCGGGACTGGATAAGAATGCATTGCTCCACCGCATCGCTAATGGCATAATTAGCTCGCAGATCTTCTTCAAAATGCTTGAGCTCAATCTGAGTCGGCAAATGCAAATGCCAGAGCAGATAAATCACCTCTTCAAAACTCGCATGGTGCTCTATCAATTCAGAAATATTGTAGCCTGCATAAGACAAGGAATCATCCACAATCTGGCTAATCCTGGTATCACAGGCAATGGTATCTTTCAAACCGTCCGTCTGACTCATGCTCACACCTCCTCTAATTTCTTTCTAACAACCATGGGCAAAATTCCTCCGTTTTCATAGTAACGGATATCCGCCTCTGCATCAAAGCGTAGCCGAGCTTGAAAATCTATTTCTTCAGCACCTTTCCGCGCTACCACGTCAACTAGCTGGCCAACTTGCGGGTTCTGCGGGAGATTAATGTCGAAAGTCTCCTTGCCTGTTAAGCCTAGACTATCCGCATTTTCACCCTCTAGATACTGCAAAGGAAGAATCCCCATCATGACCAGATTGGACCGGTGGATACGCTCAAAACTCTCTGCCAACACCACCTTGACACCCAAAAGATTTGCTCCCTTAGCTGCCCAATCACGACTGGACCCCATACCATAGTCTTTACCAGCTAGGACAATGGTGTCAATTTGCTCTTCCTTGTAGCGCATGGCCGCCTCATAAATGGATAACAACTCTCCTTTATAATCTGTGTAACCACCAATCTTTCCATCCGCCAATTCATTTTTTATCCGAATATTGGCAAATGTCCCCCGCATCATGACCTCATGATTGCCCCGACGGCTACCATAGGAATTAAACTCTTGGTAATCTACTCCATGCTCCAGCAAATAAGAAGCTGCTGGGCTGTTTCTGGCAATATTTCCTGCTGGGGAGATATGGTCTGTCGTCACCGTATCCCCAAATTTTGCCAGCACTGCAAGATTTTTCAGCGGCTGAATGGCTAAATCATCAGCTAAGCCATCAAAGTAAGGTGGATTTTGAATATAGGTCGAAGCCTGATTCCACTGATAATTCTGAGAAGAGGCTGTCGGAATCTGATTCCATTTTTCATTGTCATCAAACACATGGGCATATTCTTTTTCAAAAAGCTGGCGCGTCACATATTTTTGAACATAGTCAGCAACCAAGTCGTGCTCCGGCATCAAATCCACCAAATAGACTGGCTGCCCTTTTTGATCATAACCTAGTGGCTCGCTGGTCAGATTGATATTGGTATTTCCAGCCAGAGCATAGGCGACCACCAAGGGCGGACTAGCTAGGAAATTGGCCTTGACCAGTGGATTGATTCGTCCTTCAAAATTCCGATTTCCTGAAAGAACAGCACTAGCCAGCAAGTCAGTATCCGTAATCGCCTGAGCCACTTCCGGTCGGAGATTTCCTGAATTTCCAATACAAGTGGTACAGCCATAGCCGACAACATTGAAACCAAGCTGATCCAGATAAGTTTGCAGACCACTCTTCTTGAGATAGCCTGTAACCACCTTGCTGCCAGGAGCCAAAGAAGTCTTGACTGTCTTTGAAACCCGTAAGCCTTTTTCTACTGCGTTCTTGGCTAAAAGCCCTGCCGCTATCAAGACATAGGGATTAGATGTATTGGTACAGCTAGTAATGGCAGCGATAGCCACATGGCCGGTCTTAATCGTCTCCTCATGATCAGAAAATTGAACCACTACTGACTTTTCCAGCTCGCTCTCATCTAGACCAAAGCCTCGGACCCCCGCTTCTCTTACTAGACTAGCTTGAAACTCCTCTTTAGCAGCTGTTAATTCAATTAGATCTTGGGGCCGCTTGGGTCCTGAGATGCTCGGCACAATGCCATACAAATCAATTTCAACTACCTTGGTATAAATCGGCTCAACCCTTTCATCATAGAAGAGGTGATTTTTTTGAGAATAGAGACGGGTCAGCTCGATATGATCTTCTGACCGATTAGTCAGACGCATGTAATTGAGCGTTTCCTCATCTATCGGAAAATAACCACAGGTAGCTCCATATTCCGGTGCCATATTAGCCACCGTTGCTCGGTCAGCCAGACTTAGATTAGACAAACCAGGCCCAAAGAACTCGACAAATTTACCAACAACATTTTCCTGCCGCAAGATTTGCGTGACCTTTAAAGCCAAATCCGTCGCAGTCGCAATCTTAGGCAGCTTACCCAAGAGACGAACACCAATCACCTCAGGAACTGGGAAATAAGAAGCTTCACCTAACATGGCAGCCTCAGCCTCAATCCCACCGACTCCCCAGCCCAGAACACCGATCCCATTAATCATTGTCGTATGACTATCCGTTCCAAACATGCTGTCTGGATAGAGTTGACCATCCTTTTCAATGATGACATCACTGAGAAATTCGATATTGACCTGATGGATAATCCCAGTAGCAGGAGGAACAGCTCGATAATTATCAAATGATTTTTCTGCCCACTTGAGAAATTCGTAGCGCTCATTGTTACGGACAAACTCTTGATTCATATTGGCCTCTAGAGCTGTGTCACAGCCATAAAAGTCCACCTGAACACTATGATCAATAACTAAATCAACCGGAATCTCTGGATTAATCTGATCAGCCTGACCTCCCTGCCCGACAATAGCATCGCGCATACTAGCCAAATCCACCACGACAGGAACACCTGTAAAATCCTGGAGAATAACTCGACTAGGCTTAAAAGGCACTTCTCCGCTTGGTGATTTAGCTTGATAATGCACCAAAGAGTTAATGTTATCTTTTTTTACATCAATTCCGTCTTCCTTACGAAGAACACTTTCTAATAATATTCGTATAGAATAAGGAAGCCCTTCTATATCCCCTCCTAGTAGAGCCGAGGCTTCCCTAAGGTCTGTATATTGGTATACTTTACCTTTGTAATTTAAATCGTTTAGGTATTCTGCCATATTTCTACCCCTCACTTATTTTAAATTGTTTTATATTATACTTCATTATGAAATTTTATGCAATAAAAATTATAATTTTTATGTTATATTTTATAACATAAAATAACAGTTTTTTAAATATAGGCAAACTGTACTAATGATTATTTTTCCCAAGCACGAAAAAACAAGCACCATTCTCGGTGCTTGTTATAGGTAAAATAATTTCAAATGCTTACTTCTTATTGGCTAACCATTTAAGAAGCTTGGTTAGAAGTCCCCAGATGATCAAACTAATGACAACAATATAAATCCAGGCGTTTTTATCATTAGACAAGGGCAGAGGAACATTCATACCAAAGAAACCCGTGATAACTGCGAGTACTGCCAAAAGGACCGAAATAATGGTCAAGACCGTCAAATTGTCATTCAGATTGTTATTCAGGATATTATTGTAGGAGCCAGAGAGCTGGCTGAGAACTTGAGCAATCAGATCAGTCATCGAAACGAGCTGACGAGCCTCAATCATAGCATCCTCAAACTGCTCGGTTTCTAATTCATCAAAACGTCGGTAAATGCCATGACTTTTGATATGCTCTAGGAGCATGCGATTCTGCTTAGCTGCAGCAACTAGATAGACCATAGAAGTTTCCAAGTCAGACAGAGCAAAAAGATGCTTTTTGGTAGTTGTCTGACGCAGGAGAGCATTAATCTCATCTTTACGCTTGTCCATCCGCTCAACAACCGGATAGTAAGAATTGGAGATTAACTCTAGACTAGCAAAGAGAAACTTATAGACCGATACTGGCTCATGGCACTCAGTATAGGCTTTCATCATGTCCACAACATAGGCATTGTCTTGGTTGCTGATAGTAATGAGCCGCCCCTGCTGCACTACAAAGGTCATGGGAATCGTTTCATAATATTCCTTATCTGTCGCTAGATTAAGGACATTGTAGATAAAGACAACTGTTCCATTCTCACGATTGTAGTCCATGTGAGCCCGCTCGTTCTTATCAAGCGCATACTCGATGGTCTCTTTATCAATCTCATAATCCTGATAAATCCGGGCGTTCTTTTTGAAACTATCTGAGTCAATGTTGATCCAGACAGACTGATCTTTTAGTTTTCTTTCCAAAAACATGGAGCTCCTTTCTATGAGGAACACTTAGTGCTCACAAAATTATCTTACCTTCTATCTTTTTGAATATAAATGCATGTTAATCCAATTATAAAAGTTGCCTTTTCTTTTAGTTTTCTCATTAATTGCTAATAATTTCTAATTCTTTATTTTGAAAATTGTTGCTATTTTTTTAAAAAAGGGTCAACTGTTCTCCTTCAATATCTGTTTCTGTTTCGCTTTCTATTTCTCCTAATTCAGAAATAAATTCTTTATCTTTTTTCCTATAAACGAGCTCTAAAAATTTTTTAGGACTTCGAATTGAATCGTTTAATAAGGAATTCTTAGCCAGATATAAAAATATTGAGCAAGCCTCAGCCTGGCAATTTATAGATTTGTTTGGATTAAAATTTATATCTGTAAAAGCATCGTATTGAAGAATGAAATTAGATAATTCTGTATTTTGAAATAACGCATTTACGTATAACCAGTTATAAAAATAAGTACGTGGTAGCAGAGGAAATTTTACTCCTAAAAAATCGAATTCAATTAATTTATCATTTACCTCAATTGAGCGAACTTGTCTCTTTACTGCCTTGGCATCCAAATCCAAATCTTGATTTACACGTCCATAATTCTTAAACACTTTAGAAGACTGAAATAAAGATTCTACAGAGTATTTATTACCATTACGCAATGTAAGTTGAAGATTAAAGGCACTACATTCTTTCCCAAACTCTTCTTCAGAAGCAGTGGAAACTTCTAATACTTTTAAATTCCCAAATTTTTCTTTGAATTCTTTGTGAAGCGAATGTATAGATCTTTGTTTTTGCGAAACTGAGAAACCCGGATACCAATTGAATTTTATATTCTCTTTTTTAAAACTGTTTGAACTTGATTCATATATATAGACAAATCTCTCTGCCATTCTACTCCTCCAATTCATATAATTTTAACACTTTTCCTTGCATAATACTGTATGCTGAATTTCTCTTAAACCATTCATGAGAGTAATATATTTTTAAATTCCTTAGTTCTATCTGACACAACTTTAATCTTAACACTTCATCCCTAGCTTGCTTTTTGCTACTAAAAACCAAACCTATTATTTTATCTTTCGGAATCATATCTGGAGATAAAACTTCTGCTTGATTATTGGTTGGTATATTAGGTAACATTGAGACACTACGATTAAGCCCTAGAACCTCTGTATTAAATAACTCCATAAACTTTTGGCTCCCTTTACCTATATGAGCACCTCTGTTTTTTGCAGCATTGACAGGACAAAAATATGTCTCTTCGTTAATTATACTAGGAGAAATTAGCAAGACAACCCAATCATTCAAAAGCGATTCTTTTTCTTTTTCAATTGATTTTTCAAAAAAGAAAAAGTTTGGATACTCTACGGAAAGACATATCAATTCAGGGCGATTATCATAACGATGAATATCATTTAATTTCAAAAACTTGCATTCAGAGTCTCTAATCGCTTTATTAGAAATAATACCATTAGCCTCCTCATCACCAGTTCCTAATATATAAGGAAGATTGGAAGACTTTGTAAAATGGCAAAGACGAGTTATGCCTTTTTTAAAAACAATTTCTTGATTCACATTAACCTTCCCCTATCCACCAAGATAAAAATTCATATCATAGTTTTGATATGTTAAAGCCAAATTAGTAGTTGCCCTAGTAATTGCAACATATAATTGTTTTGCAACTTCATTATTTTCATTATCTTCAAGATTGCTATAATCTTCTATGTATTTGCTTTTATCTATATCAAGTACTAAGACATTATCAAATTCTAAACCTTTGACTTGATTAATAGTATAAAGTTCAACATGATTATCTAAGTCCAGAACCTTTAAAATTTTTGCTATAGTTTTAAAAGAAGTTGGATCCATTAGAATAATTCCGTTGCTACCTATTTTATTCGTAAAAAAACTCGAAATAATGTTTTTATATACTTCAAAACTATTAGCCTGTTGTAATTGTGGTATTTCTCCATCTCTTCTAGACGAAACTCGGCTAATTTTTTCATCCTCTTCTTCCGTTATAAAGCCTTTTTCAATCAATATATTTGCCAAATTACTAATTTGTTTTGTATTCCTATAATTTTTAACAAAAGTCTCTTTGGATATATTATTGACACCTAATTGTTTAAAGGAAATCTTAGTTCCTAAAATTTGTTGAGCATAATCCCCTAATAAAATACAAGCTCCATTTTCCTTAGTTAAATAGGTTAAAGATTGTATCTTCGCTTTATCCATATCTTGAAATTCGTCTATAATTAAGAAATCAAACTTATCTTTATCCGGTATACGCTCCTTTCTCTCCTCTAATTTCCAAGAAATATCATCATAATCAAAATATTTAGGTGGATTCAATTGACTTCTATAATATTTATACCCTTTAAATATCCTATAAACTAACTCTCTCTCCTCTCCTTTGTTAACTGGATTTTTTCGTCCCCTTCCTGTTCTTTCAAGTTCTTGATATTCTTCTTCCGTTTTAACCATCATTCCTTGCAGCCAGGAAATCTCTTCTTTAAAAAAATCTATTTCTCTATTAAGAATTCTGCTGTCAGTATACTTTTCTATTTCTGCCAGTTTTTTTATAGAATCGTTTATACATTTTTCCTTTTCATTAACTTTTATAAAATCTAAACATTTTATTTCGTTGCCTGAATTTAATTTTCTTAACGTATTCCAAACTAGGCTATGGTATGTTGTAACAGAAATATTTCTTGGGACTTGAATCTGCAAATTCTGACATAATTGTGGTAAATGTTGTGTTTTAATTTGCTCAATAATAGGTTTATTGAAGCAAACAATCCCTATTTTTTTACTTGGATACTTTATAGCTAAATAGACTGATTTATATAAAGCCACCAAGGATTTTCCGCTTCCAGCGGCACCTAGAATAACCAAATTTTTTTCATCTGGCAAATAAAGAATTTTTGTTTGTTCTCCCGTTAGTTTCTTCATTATATCCCCCTAAACTATCATGATATTACAAAGCAAACTATTTCCTATTAGAATCACATCTTCTCTTCCAATTTAACATCTGGATATTTGTCCGCGAACCAGCGCAAGGCAAAGTCATTTTCAAAGAGGAAGACAGGCTGATCAAAGCGGTCTTTGGCTAGGATGTTACGGCTAGAAGACATACGCTCGTCCAGGTCATCTGGTGAAATCCAACGGACAGTCTTTTTGCCCATAGGATTCATGACCACTTCAGCATTGTATTCATTTTCCATGCGGTGCTTGAAGACCTCAAACTGAAGTTGACCGACAGCGCCCAGCATGTACTCGCCCGTCTGGTAGTTGGTATAAAGCTGGATGGCTCCCTCTTGCACCAGCTGTTCAATCCCCTTGTGGAAGGATTTTTGCTTCATGACATTCTTAGCTGAAACCTTCATAAAGATCTCTGGAGTAAAGGTTGGCAGAGGCTCAAATTCAAACTTATTCTTGCCTACAGTCAAGGTATCACCGACCTGATAAGTCCCCGTATCATAAACCCCGATAATATCACCAGCCACAGCATTGGTCACATTCTCACGACTCTCAGCCATAAACTGGGTAACATTAGATAGCTTGGCAGACTTGCCAGTGCGAGGCAGGTTGACACTCATACCGCGCTCGAACTCGCCAGAAACGATACGGACAAAGGCGATACGGTCGCGGTGGCGCGGGTCCATATTAGCCTGAATTTTAAAGACAAAGCCTGAAAAGTCTGGGCTGAGTGGCTCGACTACCTCGCCATCAGTCTTCTTATGGCCATGCGGTTCCGGAGCAAACTTAAGGAAGGTTTCCAGGAAAGTCTGGACGCCAAAGTTGGTCAGGGCTGAGCCAAAGAAAACAGGTGTCAGCTTGCCAGCCAAAATTGCTTCTTCTGAGAATTCATTTCCAGCTTCGCTCAAGAGCTCAATATCTTCTTTGACCTGCTCATAAAAAGGATTGGAAGCAAAAAGTTGGTCACCTTCTGCCAGAGTTGCAAAGCGCTCCTCACCCTTATAAAGCTCCAGCCGCTCATTGTAGAGGTCATAAAGACCTTCAAAGCTCTTCCCCATCCCAATCGGCCAATTCATCGGGTAGCTGGCAATACCCAAAATCTCTTCCAGTTCTTCTAGCAAGTCCAAGGGCTCGCGACCGTCACGATCCAGCTTGTTCATAAAAGTGAAGACTGGAATGCCACGATGCTTGACAACCTCAAAGAGCTTCTTGGTCTGGGCCTCAATACCCTTAGCAGAGTCAATAACCATAACCGCAGCATCCACCGCCATCAAGGTCCGATAAGTATCTTCTGAGAAGTCCTCGTGCCCTGGTGTATCCAGGATATTGACCCGCTTGCCATCGTAGTCAAACTGCATGACAGAGGAAGTCACTGAAATCCCCCGCTGTTTCTCGATATCCATCCAGTCAGACTTGGCAAAATTACCCGTCTTTTTCCCCTTGACTGTCCCAGCTTCACGAATCTCGCCTCCGAAGTAGAGCAACTGCTCCGTGATGGTCGTCTTCCCCGCGTCCGGGTGGGAGATAATGGCAAAGGTCCGGCGTTTCTTAATTTCTTCTTGTAAAGTCATTTTCTTCTCTTTCTTTTATTTAGGATAATGGTGAATCTTAGTATTTTTTTATTTTACATCGGAGTATTCCAATCCTTTCAACCTACCTATTATAGCGGATTTAGCGCTTTTTTTCAATGATCTAAAGAAGATAAAAATCGCCCTTTCGAGCGATTCTATTCTCCTATGTCAATGAAATTTCCTTTAAAATCTTACAATGACACTGTTAAAGAGGAAAATTGTAAAGATGAAGATTAAACCCAGTAAATAGAGCAGGCGTTTTTCTGATTTCCAGTTCTTCTTTCTCTTCAGCTGTCATGGAAAAAATGGCCTTATTCCGTTTCAAGAGATAGAGGATCAAGCCATCCGCCAGTTGTTAAGAAAGCCTAAAATTTGGGATGTTTCATTCCGCTAATAAAATCGTCTAGTTGAACTAGCTTAAAGAGTTGATAGACAAACCGTCCATTTGTTACTAGAAGCAAGGCAAGTCATGATAAAACTGAAAACTCCTGCCACATTAAATTGACAGGAGCTACAAATTCGAAGTGAACTAACTGCGGACCAGACTCAACTGCTTTTTCCACCGTTTCTTAAACAATATATCAAAAAGAACCAGAGCCAGAGAAAGGATGACCGACACAAGAAGATACTTTATCCATAGGGGGGCATCAGGGATGAAAGGCGGACTTTTTAGCAGACCGTAATTACCTCCCGTCACTTGATTAACGCCGACTAGGAAAAGATTGAGCCCAAAGGTGTAGGCTACAATCATGTATTTCTTGAGCAGGCTCTTGTCGTAGTGATTCATCAGATAAATCAAGGAATTAACCAAGAGGGCATAGTGGCCAATCAGGAAAGAAAAGCTGGTAATATGTGGGAAATCATAGGGGTCAAAGACTGGATAGCCCAAGGCAAAGACCGCTCCGCTGGCTCCTAATAGAGCAAAATACTGCTTACTGCGCCATTTGTCTGGCAGAAAGACCACCGCAAACATAGCTAGGCGGCAATGATAAAAAGGCAAGCTGTTGGTAAAGGGAATCCGAAAACCAAAATACCAGCTATAAAGCATCAGCAGCTGAGCAATCTGAATCCACTTAAAAGCCTTGACAAAACGCGGATTATCATGGTATTTGAGCGAGCTCCAAATAGACAGCAAGACCAGAGCAATCATCACAGCATACCATAAAATCGAGATAGGCGGTGCCACCGTTTTTGTCGTAGTTAAAAAATCTTCCATAAATCCTCCATGAGATAATTAAGTTAGGGTGACTGTCTTGGTTTGCTCCACGCGCTTAAAAATTTCAGAAACCAAGCTGACTGCTGCACTTAAGACGATTGATACAAGCAGATAATTGAGCAGGAGTCCGTGATTGCCAACAAGCGGCGGATCTGTAAGAAATCCATAAGAACCCTTTGTCAACATATTGATAACGAGCAAAAAAGCATTCATCAGAAAGGTCGTCCACACCACTCGCTTCCAGCTCATAGAGAAAGTATGATAATATCTGAAAAGATAAATCAAACAATTTCCCAAGAGCGCTAGATGTCCAATGATAAAGGACAAAATAGTGATATGGGGAAAAGGATAGGGATCAAAAATCGGATAGATAAAGGCTACAATCGAGCCAAAAGTCCCCAAAAGTGCAAAATAAAATTTATACACTGAGCGATTAGGCAGAAACATCAAGGCAAACATAGCCATTCTGCAATGATAAAAAGGCAGACTCTCAGACAGCGGGGCAGCAGTCAGCATATACCAAGAGTAGAGGCCTATCAGCTGACAAGCTTGCATCCCGACAAATAGCTGCTGGTAAGGCTTCCGATTGTAGTAGCGATAGGAAAGCCAGATAATCGCAAAGACCAGCCCCAAAAGAACAAAATACCAAAGTCCCAGTTGAGGCGGTTCGGTTTTATAGGTTGTAAACATATCTCTTATTCCCATCTCCTAGGCTCCCATTCTAATATAAGGTTTGAACAAGGCTGAGTTTGCCTGTTTTTGCAATAATTTCTAGCTTTTTCAGACAAAAAGTATCCCAGAAACTTACTTCACTAATCCAAATACTGTTCTCTATCTCCTTGATAAATCTCCCAAAGGATTTCCAACTGTTCTTTTGTCGTCCGCTTAGAGGATAATTCTGGTAAAGATTGGATATCAAAGAAAGCTAACTCTTCTATTTCTGTATTAGGCTGAAAATCTCCATCCTCTATCTGACACTCGAAGACTAGTTTAGCATATTGCTTACTCTGAAATTGAAATTTATTAGTATCAAAGATTGCAAGCAGACGAGAAACTGAAGCATTAAATCCCGTTTCTTCTTGGACTTCCTTGACGATATTTGCCTTAGGAGATAGTCCGACTTCACAAAAGCCGCCAGGTAAAGCCCAAGTTTTCTCATTTTTACCCTTGACCAAACAGATTTTTCCGTCTCGAACCAGTACAGCTCGGACATCAATCAAAGGAGTGGCATAAAAATCCGTTGGGCGCAACAGCTCTGCCAATTCTTTCCCATCCAAATCTGACCAATCAGCCAGGAGGTGTCCCAAAAGCTGACGGAGTTCTAAGTAACGTTCTCGATCAAATTCATCACAACTAAATGCTAGACCTGTCTCTGTAATAGAAAGGAGACGTTGAATGGTTTTTGCAATTTCTTTAGTTTCCATCTTCCAAGTCCTCTACCAGCTTAGCCAGATTCATAGAATTGCTGCCTTTAAGAAGGATTTGGTCGGCAGGAGTCAGCTTGTCTCTGACCGCTTTGGTCAGCTGTTCAAACTGGTCTTTCTCGTCATTTTTGCTAAAGTAATGGACCTTGCCTGGCGGGTAGATTTCCTTGGCATAGTCATAGAGGGCTTCCATGTCCTGTCCATAGAGGAAAAGGTCGGTCACAATTTCTGGATTGAGACTGGTAATCATAGAGCCGTGCATGGACTTAGAGTCCGCTCCCAGCTCTTTCATATCCGCCAGCACTGCCAATTTTCGTCCGCCTGGATTAGCCGGAATGGTCGAGAAAGTCTCAAGAATCAAGCGCATGGCTGTTGGATTGGCATTGTAGACATCCGATAGGATATCTGCGCCATTGCCAGCTTTCTTCCACTCCGTTCGATTGCGGGTCAGCTCCAGCTCAGAAAAGGCTTGAGCAATAGCCGCCTCAGATACACCCTCCTGCAGAGCTGCATAGGCTGCAATCATGGCATTGGTCGCATTGTACTTACCGGTCACAGGCAGATCAATCCTTTGCCCTAAAAAGTTACATTTAAAGCTCAAGCTGTCCTTGCGCTCTTCCAGACGCGTCAGGAAGATATCCGCATCAGGACCAAAGCGAACCAGTTTGCAGTCTGCTGGCAGAAATTCATTGACAATCTTATCCGCCGGCACGATCAAGAGACCATCTTTTCTCAAACCGTCCGCAATCTGCATCTTGCCTTGGGCAATCTCAGCTCGGCTGCCGAAAAATTCCAGATGGGCTTCTCCGACCAGAGTTACAATGCCTGTCTTAGGTTTGGCAAGTTCAGACAGGAGATGGATATCGCCCAAGTGGTCCTGCCCCATTTCTAAGACAAGTTTCTCTGTGTCCTCAGGCATGTGAAGAACCGTGTAAGGCAGACCGATTTCGTTATTGTAATTACCTTGTGTCTTATAGGTCTTGTAGCTGGTTGCTAGTAGCTGAGCCAGCATATCCTTAGTTGTCGTTTTACCGTTGGAGCCTGTCACCGCCAGCACATCCACCTGCATCTTTTCCAGATAATACTGAGCCAAGCGCTGAAAGTCCGTCAGGACATCATCGACCAAGATATAAGCCCCCTCTGCCACTGGACGCTCAGATAGGGTGGCAGCAGCTCTCTGGGCAAAGGCTGTTGGGATAAATTCGTGGCCATCACGCGCCCCCTTGAGTGGCACAAAAAGGTCACCCGACTCAATCAAACGGCTGTCAAACTCAGCATTTCTAATCGCAACATTTTCAAACTGAGTCACATCATTTTTCGCAGATAGGACTTCTGCTATTTCATATAAATCTAATTTCATACTTCTTCCTCGTTTTTCGGTTTGCTCACAAAAAGAAAGGACCGAAAATTTTCAGCCCCTCTATTATATCATATTTTAGAGAAGATGCGCCTCTCTCTTGGCAAATGCCTCTTCAGCTAGGCCAACTAGTTTCTCAATCAAGTCAGGATAGGCCAGCCCCATATTTTCCCAAAGCAATGGATACATAGACCACTG
Organism: Streptococcus sp. AS14; assembly: GCF_000286495.1. Classification (NCBI taxonomy): domain Bacteria; kingdom Bacillati; phylum Bacillota; class Bacilli; order Lactobacillales; family Streptococcaceae; genus Streptococcus; species Streptococcus sp. AS14. Next base: position 108,215 of record NZ_ALKI01000013.1, on the reverse strand, counting down.
GGTAAAACCTGGCATGGTATTGAGCTCATTAAGGAAGACCTGACCATCTTCTGCATAGAAGAAATCACAGCGGGACAGCCCCAGACCGCCCAGAGCTCGGAAAGCGGCCTCTGCATTTTGACGCATCAGGCTCACCACTTCTTCTGGAATCTTGGCCGGAATATCCATAGTAATTTTATTATCAATGTATTTGGCTTCGTAGTCATAAAAGGCTACGTCCTTGACGACTTCTCCGGGCAGGGTACTCTTGACATCAACATTGCCCAGAAGCCCAACCTCAATCTCGCGAGCCGTCACTCCTTGTTCGACCAGTACCCGGCTGTCATATTTGAAAGCCAGGTCCAGAGAAGCACGCAGTTCTGCTCGGTTCTCCGATTTAGAAATGCCGACACTGGAGCCCATATTGGAAGGTTTGGTGAAGACTGGATAGGTCAATTTCTCCTCGATTTCCTGGATTTTTTGCTCTAGATCCTCTCCATCGACCAGCGCCACATAAGGCACTTGGGCAATGCCTGCCGATTCCAGCACTCGCTTGGTCGTAATTTTATCCATAGCCAGGCCAGAAGATAAAATATTACAGCCGACATAAGGCATTTTGAGCACTTCTAGGAAGCCTTGAATAGAACCATCTTCGCCCATGGGACCATGCAGGACCGGAAAGACCACTGCTCCATCTTCGTAAATATCGCTGGGCTTGATCTTCTGAGATATATCAACTGTGGCATTAGTCATCAACTTCTCATCAGCCGCCGGCTTTGCTTCAAATTCCTGAGTTTGGATAAAATCTCCGTTCTTGGTGATGAAGTAAGTCTTCACCGAGAATCTATCATAATTGACAGCCCGCATGACGCTCTCAGCTGATAAAACTGAAACTTCCCGCTCTGCACTGCGTCCGCCATACAATAAAATCAATCTTTGTTTTGCCATGATTTTTCCTATCATTTTCTAAAAATAGTACGATTTACAAAAGCTGCCAGCCCGAGAAGAATCAGGCTCAAAAGCTTGGTTTTGCATCTACCTAGCCGGTCAATTCTTTCAAGCAGAAGCTTCTGTATCAGTCCGTTTTAGTATATCACAATTCCCAGCATTTTTGAACAGAAAAAAGGACTCTTCCAGCCAGCTAGAGCCAGAAAAATCCTTGACGTTTACAATTCCGTTCGATTTTCGATAGCGCGAATCAGCGTAACCTCATCCGCATACTCAATATCGGAGCCAACCGCCAAACCACGCGCTAGGCGAGTCACCTTAATCCCAGCAGGTTTCAAGACCCGTGAAATATACATGGAAGTCGCTTCGCCATCCGCTGTCGCATTGGTCGCGACGATAACCTCCGTCACCTCACTATCCATCAGACGAGTGATTAGACTCTTGAGATTGATATCATCCGGTCCAACGCCGTTCATAGGTGAAATCAAGCCATGCAAGACATGATAAAGTCCATGGTATTCCTGGATATTTTCCATGGCTGACACATCCCGGCTGTCCTCAACAATCAAAATAGTTGATTGATCGCGCGACTGGTCTTGGCAGATTGCACAAGGGTCTTCGTCCGTCAGGTTGCCGCAGACAGAGCAGTAGCTCAGTTCACGCTTAGCAGCCAGCAGGTTCTTGGCAAATTCATTGACATCATCATCACTCATGCCAATAGTGTAAAAAGCCAGTCGAGTGGCTGTTTTGATGCCAATGCCGGGCAGCTTTGAAAAACTGTCAATCAGCTTGGCAATAGGGGTTGGGTAAAGCATAAAATCCTTTCTCTATTCTCAAAAAATCTCCTCAAACCAGATTGCTCTACTTGAGCACTGACAGCTCTTAGCTTTCTCCGTTTGCTGATGATTTTCATTGAGCACTAATTCATAGGGTGTTGTTGATTGTAAAGATTAATAATATCGCGAGTGATACTGTGGCTGACAGTAGAAGATAGGTCCGTATTGTGAGGGAACACCACCGCCACCGCAATCTGCGGCTTCTCACTCGGTGCATAGGACACGACATTGGTATTGATGGCTTCTTTCTTGCCCTTGTCCACAAAGGTCTCAGCCGTACCAGTCTTGGCACTGATTGGCACGCTCTCTCCCTGAGAAATGGTCCGGCCAGTCGTAAAGCCACTGCTGCCATGAACCACTTGATAGAAGCCTTGCTTGATAATGCTCATATCCTCGTCAGAGATATTAACCTGGTTCAGCTCCTTGGTGTCAATTTTCTGCACCAAATCACCGAGTCCTCCTTGGTCACTGTTGCCGTAAATGCCTTCAACAATATGCGGAGCTATACGCTTGCCGTTATTAGCTACTGTTGAGGCATACTGAGCCAGCTGAAGCGTCGTATAGTTGTCAAACTGGCCGAAAGAATTGGTCAGATAGTTGGCAAAGGTAAACTTGTCTGGAAGATAGCCTGTGGACTCATTTGGCAGGTCAATCCCTGTCGAAGTGCCCAGACCATATTCTGCAAAAGTCGACCGCAGCTTTTTCATGGACGGATCTAGCTCATCAAAATCCAGTTTCATATCCGCTGAGTAAGGCGTTCCCATCATCTTCAGCGCCACCTGCACCATATAGGTATTGGAAGAGTATTCCAAAGCCTCTTGTGCTGTGATAGCACGTGAACCATACTGGGTGAACCAAGAAGTGATACTGTCCGTACCCCCAAAGCTAATCGGCTGGTCTGTCAGGACTTGGTTGCCGCTAATGGCGTTATTCTCCCAGCCCGAGGTCAATGTTGCAGCCTTGACCACAGATCCCGGAACAAAGACATTAGTCATGGTCCCCAGAGCATCGACTGAGCTTTCTCCCGTTTCCAGATCGTGCCGGATGCCTGCCATAGCCAAGACAGCGCCGGTATTTGGATCCATAGCTACAGCATAGACACCCTCAGAATAAGTCGCATTGCCACTAGCCAACTCTGCATTAAAGGCGTTTTTGAGAATGTCCTCCACTCCCTGCTGGAAGCTCAAATCCACCGTCAGCTTGAGATTGTCGCCCTTGCTGCCGTCAGAGATATTTTCCACACTCTCCATATTACCATTTTTGTCCAGATGAATCTCTTTCTCAGCTCGCTTGCCTTGCAGGACTGACTCATACTGCTTTTCCAGATAGGAGGTCCCCACCCGGTCATTGAGGGAGTAGCCTTTTTTCAGGTAATCATCCACTTCCTCAGCCGGAAGTCCAGTCTTTTCTGTCGAGATATTACCCACGATAGAAGCCAGTGAGGTATCCAAGACCTTGCGATCCCAGCCCGTTGAGACACTGATACCTGGCAGCTCCTTGCTGCTGGAAGCCAATACAGCCACCTGCTCTGTTGTCAGTGCATCTGTCTGGATGGTCCCCGTTGCAAAGTTGGAAATTGCATTCATCTGACTAAAGAGAACGATGGCCTTCTTTTCCTCATCCGTATAGCCCAGCTGCTTAGGGTCAATGCTCTCAGCTGCCGCCTTATAGATTTTGGATTCAGGCAGGCGGTTGCCATCTGTATCAAATTTCTTGTCCTTGGGCAGCTTTTCTACTACTTCCTGATAGACTGCGCTGTCCGCCAAATAATAATCCACCTCTTGGCGGTCTGTCACCTCTGTATCGCTGACACTGACATAGGTCAGGAGCTTTTGAGCTGTGGCCCGAATCTCCCCAGCTGTCAGCCGGTTATCCCGTGTATAGGTCACCACCTGCTTGGTCGTATTTTCCACCAAGGGCTTGCCAGTAGCATCATAAATCTGCCCACGCACTGAGCTAGTGGTAATCTTGGTCTTGCTGGCCTTGGCCAACTTATCCGTGTAAAAGTCCTGATTGACCACCTGCATATAGCCTAGACGGGCAATCAAGGCTAAAAACAAAAGCATCACGATTCCAAACAGCAGATAAAGCCTTCTGGTGATGGAATGACTGTCAAATTTTCTCTTCTTCCTTGCCATTTTCTCTCTCATTCTAGTAAAAGTTCTGACCTTTATTTTACCATAAATCCAGCTCGATGAATGTTTCAAAACTGATAGAAAATCTGAAAATATGGACGAGTTAAAAGAAAGTCTGTCAGACCACTGAACCGACAAGACTTGCTAGCCAAGCTTACAGAAAGTCTTGTTCTTCCTCTCTGGAAAAGCAAAGAACCTGAGAATAATCTCAGATTCCTTTAAGCTTATTTTCCAAGGTAGTATTCTTTTACTACGTTCAATTTTTCGTCAAATTCGAATACCAATGGTGGGAAGTTTGGAATTTCCACATCCATGATTTCATCGTCAGACAATTGTTTGATGTGCTTCACAAGGGCACGGATAGAGTTACCGTGTGCACCTACAAAGACATTTTTGCCATCTTTCAAAGCTGGAGCAATCTTGTCTTCCCAGAATGGAAGGGCACGCTCAAGCGTAACTTTCAAGTTTTCAGCATCTGGAATTACTGAGTCGTCAAGTGAAGCATAACGACGGTCAGTGTGTGCTGAGTATTCATCATCACGTGGCATTGCTGGAGGCAATACATCGTATGAACGACGCCAGATATGCACTTGCTCATCACCAAATTGCTCAGCTGCTTCTGCCTTGTTTTTACCAGTCAGACCGCCATAGTGACGCTCGTTCAAACGCCATGATTTTTCAACTGGTACCCAAAGCTGATCAGCCGCTTCCAAAGCAAGGTTAGTTGTCTTAATCGCACGCTTCAAAACTGAAGTGTAAGCTTGGTCAAACTCGATACCAGCTTCCTTAATCAGTTTACCAGCGTCGATTGCTTGCTGTGTACCTTTTTCAGACAAGTCAACATCAGCCCAACCAGTGAAAAGGTTAGCTTTGTTCCATTCAGACTCACCGTGGCGAGCAAAAACTAATTTTACCATTAGATGGATTCTCCTTTTATTTTCCGAGGCAGTCCCCGTTTATCTATTCTATTTTACAAAATTTTCGCCTAAAAAGCTAGCCTATTTCGTCAAATCAGACGTTTTTCAGCAAGAAAGCGCTTTTGTATTTCCTAGCAGAAACCTTTGCCTTAGCACCCGCCAGACAGATAAGCCTCATTAGCTTCCTTAAGCCACCAAGTCCGTCTCCTGTCTATCAGTTGATGAATGGCCAACAAGCCTGCTACTATCCAGTTACAAAGCATATTGACAAAGACAAAGAGCTCTACTCCCTTAGTCTGCTGGGCGGGAGTTAGCTGAATTTGCTTGACAATCAACGATTCTCCTTCCATTTCGTAAAACTTAGGCATATAAGCACTTAATAAGATGATAACAAAGATAAAGAGAGTAAGCTGAACTGGCCAAGAATAAAGAATTTTATGAAAATGCTCAATCCTCAAAGAGAAGGTAAAAAATCGCTTAACACGCTCTCTTGCTACAAAAAGGATAAATAAGGGAATGTAGCCAAAAAGTGTCACACTAAATAAGGTGGGATTATGAGAACTAGAAGGAATAAATCTACTAAATCCATAGTCGCCTGTCCATAGAAACCAGCCACCTATAACCTGTGGCAACCAATAAGATAGAATGATAATAAGCAGTGTTGAAGTAATCCCAATTTTGACACTCCATACTCGCTTCACTTTTTGATAAATCAGATAAAGACGTGAGCGATCCACACTGTTTTGAGGAAGATTTTTCTTTATTAGCTTGCTGCAAGAGGGACAAATGGGATAGCCAGCCTCATCCTCAAAGAGAAGATGTCGGCATTCAAAAAAAGGAGATTCTTCGCCGTCTGGCAATTCATCCAACCATTTCTTTCTCCACCAGAACATAAGACCTCCTAAAAATCTAACCTACCCACAAAGTAATACTCCTTAAAGATTTCAATACTACAGACTTATGACAAATTTATCTATATTGTAAATCCTTCAGAACTCTTTGAATCTCTTTGTACAAGGCTTTATTCTGCTTTCATTATATCAAAAGAGAATTGGCCTGTAAAATAATAGCATAAGTATATAAGGGGTTGTGCTCCAAATATCTGATCTTGCTAAGTGCTATACTTGACTAGATACCAATGTCTCTAAGCTCAGATGATATCCTTGTCCTGCGAACATGACTTGCTAAAACACATAGAAAAAGGCTAAGAGACATAAGTTCTAGCCTTGCTTTTTATTAGAAATAGAATCTTAGCGCAGTAGCCGATGGCTCAAAGCACTGCTTTGAAGTTGCAGATTGAATTTGCGAAGCGAGTCACAACTTTGTTCGTCTTTAGACTCCAAAAAGCTGCTAATCATCCTCACAGTCACACCGCCTCTTGCTGGCATTGGGGGCATAGTCCATAGACAGTCGTTTGGCTTTGGGTGATGTGGTAGCCAGTCTGCACTTCAGCCTCATGCTTCACATCTGGAAGTTCCAGCTCCATATCAGCGATACGGCCGCATTTTTCACAGATGACATTGAGATGCTGATGGCCCATAAAGTCAAAGTAGGTCGTCGTATCATTGCGAACCTTGAGCTCAGCGACAAAACCCTCATCAATCAGAACCTTGAGATTATTATAGACTGTTGCCAGACTCATATTAGGAAAATTCGGCTTCAAGTCCTGATATATCATTTCAGCGCTAGGATGGTCATGACTTTGGATAATATAGTCAATCACCGCCTTCCGCGTTTCTGTAATGCGCACGCCCTTAGCGCGCAAATGGCCAATTACTTGGTCAAAGTCATGCTGATGTTCTTGTTTCATTATTTACTCCGTTATAGCCTCTCATCTAAGTCATTACCATTATACCATGACTAGGCTTACTTGGCTATTAAGAATGATTGTAAATAAGACCTAAAATTTTTTAATTCTATCAGTGCCTTGATTTTCCTGCCAAAAATAAAAAGCCTGCTATTTCCAACAAAAGTTGAGATAACAGACTTTTCATATATTCTAGATTTTCAAAGCTTTTTACTAACGCTTGGTCTTAGTCACACTGACGTTTGGTCAAGCCAACTGCTCCTCCAAGAGTCAAGAATCCAAGAATCAGCATCCAGATAGATGTATCTTGGCCGGTCTTAGGCAGAATTCGTTTCTTGCCAATCTCTTTAACTTGAGCATCTACAAGCAAGCGGTTGGTTACATTCATGCCTTCAGCTTGATTGCTGTAGCCTTCCACTTCGTCCTCGCGGACACTATAGATGATTTCTTTTCCATCCTTGAAGCGTGGCAGATTTTCAAAGCTGTATTTCCAGCCCATCGCCTCATCAACAGTTACGCTGATGCCTGTATCCTGTCCATCTGCGAGTAAGTGAACAAGGACACTCTTTGGTCGGCGACCTGCAGCGTTATCATTGTCAATCCAGATCACACTGCCAGTAAGCGTAGTTGAGTCAGATGCGAAAGTCCAAGTACCGACAAAGTGAACATCTGCACCATTAATAGTTGCTTCGTTCTTGTCATATGACTGGAAGCTCCAGCTGCCATCGGCTGTCTTCACTTCCGTCTTGACTGGCTGTGTTGGAGTAGCTTTAGTACCATCTGACAAGTTTGCTTGGTCGCTTGGAAGTATATCTTTCACTGCTTGCGGCAATTCTTTACCTGCTGTTCCACTAACGAACTCGTGAGTAGCCTTATAAGTTGGCGCTGGAGTAAAGTCCCATGTTCCAACAAAGCGAGCGTCCGCTCCATTGATAGTCTCTTCTGCCTTATCGTAAGACTTAAAGGTCCATGTACCTTCGGTTGTTTTCACTTCTGTCTTTGATGGCTGGGTTGGAGTGGCCTTAGTGCCGTCTGCCAAATCAGATTTATCGCTTGGAAGCAAAGCTTTCACTTCTTGTGGCAATTCTTTACCTGCTGTACCGCTGACAAATTCATGTGTAGCCTTGTAGGTTGGTGCCGGACTAGGCTTCGCCACAAACGTCCAAGTTCCAACAAATTTAGCATCTGCACCATTAATAGTTGCTTCGTTCTTGTCATATGACTGGAAGCTCCAAGTGCCATCAGATGTTTCAACTTCTGTCTTGACTGGTTGTGTCGGAGTGGTCTTAGTGCCGTCGGCCAAATCAGACTTGTCGGCCGGAAGTAAATCTTTCACTGCTTGTGGCAATTCCTTACCTGCTGTTCCACTGACAAATTCATGTGTAGACTTGTAAGTTGGTACTGGACTAGGCTTCGCCGCAAACGTCCAAGTGCCAACAAATTTAGCGTCTGCACCATTAATGGTTGCTTCGTTCTTGTCATATGATTGGAAGCTCCAGCTGCCATCAGATGTTTCAACTTCTATCTTCACTGGCTGTGTTGGAGTGGTCTTAGTGCCATCTGCTAAATCAGGCTTGTCGGATGGAAGCAAGGATTTCACTTCTTGTGGCAATTCCTTACCTGCTGTGCCACTAACGAACTCGTGAGTTGCCTTATAGGTTGGAGCTGGAGTAAAGTCCCATGTACCAACAAAATGCGCATCTGCTCCATTAATGGTCTCTTCGTTCTTATCGTATGACTTAAAGGTCCAAGTGCCATCAGCGGCCTTCACTTCTGTCTTCACTGGCTGCGTTGAAGTAGCTCTCGTACCGTCGGCCAAATCAGGCTTGTCTGCTGGAAGCAAATCCTTCACTGCTTGTGGTAAGTCTTTACCAGCTGTACCACTAACAAACTCGTGGGTAGCCTTATAGGTTGGCGCTGGAGTAAAGTCCCAAGTGCCGACAAAGTGAGCGTCCGCTCCATTGATAGTTTCTTCAGCCTTATCGTAAGACTTGAAGATCCAAGTGCCATCAGCGGTCTTCACTTCCGTCTTGACTGGTTGTGTTGGAGTAGCCTTGGTGCCATCTGCCAAATCAGATTTATCGCTTGGAAGCAAATCTTTCACTGCTTGTGGCAATTCCTTACCTGCTGTACCACTGACGAACTCATGGGTCACCTTATAAGTTGGCGCTGGTGTAAAGTCCCAAGTGCCGACAAAGTGAGCGTCCGCTCCATTGATAGTTTCTTCTGCCTTGTCGTAAGACTTGAAGGTCCAAGTACCATCAGCGGTCTTCACTTCTGTCTTCATCGGCTGGGTTGGAGTGGCCTTAGTGCCATCTGCTAAATCAGGCTTTTCGGATGGAAGCAAGGATTTCACTTCTTGTGGCAATTCCTTACCTGCTGTACCACTAACGAACTCGTGTGTCGTCTTATAAGTTGGATTTGGGGTGAATTCCCAGGTACCAACAAAGTGCGCATCTGCTCCGTTAATCGTCTCTTCTGCCTTGTCGTAAGACTTAAAGGTCCAAGTGCCATCGGCGGTCTGCACTTCCGTCTTAGCCGGTTGTGTCGGCGTGGCCTTAGTGCCATTCTCCAGATTCTTTTCTGTTTCTGGTGTTAGGTCTTTGATTTCCTGCGGGAGTTCCTTACCAGCAGTGCCACTGACAAATTCATGTTTCTTTTCATAGAGCAAGTCAGTAGTAACTTGATTAGATGGTGCTGAAAGATTATCTACTTTTAAAGTCACGGTATTTGCAATCGTTGCAGCACCCTTTTCTGCTACCTTTTGATTGGTTGCAGTCTTGTAGGTAATGACAATATCCTGAGAAGAATTTGCTTTAACATACTCCGGTGTCATCTTGACCATAACGGTCTGACCTTTCTTTTCAATCGTGTAATCACGACCTTCCTGCAAGGCATTACCGCCAGCCTCAACCTTGAGCTCCTTGTAATCCAGACGCTCGTCAAAGGTTTCAGTCATCTCAATAGTAGTCGGGGTAGCCAAAATATCCTTACCAGGAACTGGAATCTTGAAGGTTCCCTTATAAGTCACCTCTTGACCTTCCTTAGCTGGAATCTTAACTGGATCCACTTCTAAGACTGGCTTGGGATCAACTTTTTCAATATAAAGACCAAAGACTGCCGAGCAAGCTTCTGTTGATAAATAACCGAAATTCAACGTGTTATCTGCAGAACGAACGGCCAAACCAGAGATGTTGTTTTCATTAGCAGCACCGCTAGTTGAAGTCGTCGCTTCCCAAATTGTCCGACCGCTCTGATCTGTTTGATTCAAAGCATTGGCATTGTTCATCAAGCGCTTATCAACAGCATTTTTATAATCATTAATATAGAAAGACTCTTTTAGACCAAAGCCGTCAACCACATCAATGTCTGTCGGTTTCATAACCAACTTCAAATCTGTATCCGAACCATCCGCATAACGTAGCTCTGCTGTAACATCAGCCTCCACCCAGAAAGCTTTGTTCATAATGTTATTATGGGCAGCATCCACATATGGGATATTCCCAATCTCAAAAGCGCTTCTCTCCCACAACTCTGAAATAGAGAAAAATTCAACTGCATTTTTTTGAGCATCATTCATCTGAGCTTCTGCTGTAGATGAGTTCAGATAGTGGAGTGTTACCTTATTAAAAGTCAGATAGGCATCTACTTGTTTTCCATAAGCCGTTCCAACATTAGAGAACTTAAGAGAAAGCGGCTTATTAAAGACCTGATCTGCTTTTTGAGACTTGTCTACTTTGATGGTGAAATTTTCCATTTCTCCAGGATAAACTGCTCCCAGATACTCATAATTTGGATTAGTCAAATGAACCTGTTCAATCGCCTCTGACTTAGAAAGAACACTGACATTGTTAACATTCAAATCAAACTTATGAATATTCAACTTGGACAAATCCGTTCCATCCTTCAGCTCCTCCAAGGCAGACAAGGTCTGCATGGGGAGTAGAAAGATTGAAAAAAGCACGACAAACAATCCCATCAGCAGGCGAAATTTGCTGCCATAAGGATTAACAGGGCGCAGTGAGCCCTGAAGTGGTTTCCATTTCATTTCTTACCTCCTAAACTTTTTCAATGATCTCGCAATCATTACACAAAAAGAAATGTTCCCTTCATTTTATCATAAACACCTATGATTTAAAAGCACTTTTGCTAAAATTTTAAACTTTTTATTTTAAGTCTTTAAAAATGTTTGTCCTTTATCATTCTCTTTTGATTAGAGACAATTTCCTTCACTTTACTGCAAAATAAAAACTCCAAGAAAGTTCATAAATCAACTTTCTAGAAGCACCTAAATATTTTATTGAGCTCAAGAATTGAGAGCAAAAAGAAAAACCTGACATACTCGCCAGAGGCAAGTGTATCAGGCTTTATTAATCAAAATTATTTTACAGCGTCTTTAAGAGCTTTACCTGCTTTGAAAGCTGGTACCTTAGAAGCTGCGATTTTGATTTCTTTACCAGTTTGAGGGTTGCGACCTTTACGTGCTGCACGCTCACGAACTTCAAAGTTACCAAAACCGATAAGTTGAACTTTTTCACCTTTTGAAAGGTACTCAGTTACAGCTGCGAATACAGCGTCAACTGCTGCTGCTGAATCTTTTTTAGTCAATTCTGTAGCTTCTGCTACTTTTGCGATCAAATCTTGTTTGTTAGCCATTTAACAAATCCTCCAAATTTTTTCTGGGTTAATAACCCTAACAAATATTATCATATCTAAAAAAAGCATTCAGGTCAAGTACTAAACCGCTATTTTCTAAATTATTATGGTTTTATTCGTAACGAATCAGCACAGCCCAAGCATTTTCCCCAGTATGCGTCTGAATAATAGACCCTGTTTCCAGCACTGAAATAGGTTTCTTGACATACGGCTGTAAACTTTCCTTCATTTCTAGCGCCAATTCTGGACTGCCTGCATAGGAAATTCCAATTTCAGCCACTTGCTTGTTTTGCAGACTTACTGTCAAATCATCCAGCCATTTCTTAAAAGTCTTAGCGCCCCTTCCCTTGACAATGGGCTCCAGCTGATGGTCCTTCATTTGCATGATAACTCGGATATTGAGCAGGGAGCTAATCAGACCAGAAACTCGGCCTATACGGCCCCCTTTAACCAGATTTTCTAAGGTAGAGAGACCGATATAGAGCTCTGTCTTTTCCTTTACTTCCTCAATTTTAGCTAAAATCTCCTCCAGGCTAGCTCCTTCCTTGGCCAGTTTAGCTGCTTCGGTGACTTGGAACTTCATAGCCTGATCAGTAAAAGAGCTGTCAACAACCGTCACATCAGCATTAGCCAAAGTCGCTCCTTGACGGGCTGCTTCGACAGTCCCTGACAAGGCGTGAGACATGTGAATGGAGATAATCTGCGCTCCATCCCCTGCCAAGTGCTCAAAAACATCAGCAAAGACTCCGACGGGCGGCTGGCTGGTTTTAGGAAGATTGCGACTAGACTGCATAAGACGAAGGAACTCACCTTCCTCTAGGTCTGCATCCGAATAGACCACCCCGTCCACCATAACAGAGAGAGGCACAATTGTAATGTCTAATTCCTTAGCAACCTCCGGTTCAATGGTTACGGATGAGTCAGTTACGATTTTTATTTTTGTCATAGATTTCCTACTCTGTATCTAAATTTTAACTTGTTATTACACTACATTATACCAAATTTTTATGGTTTTGTGGGGGAATATTCGCTAAAATCACAGCTCAGGCCAAGCGTTTCCTAAATTTAATCTGCCTGTTTTAGATTTTTAATCCTTTTGCGCTTCTTTAAAATTAGATGAAAAAGTGTTTACATGCAGCTTTTTTAGCTTTATTGGGGAAAATTTTGGGAAAAAGCTGGTTTTCAAAGAGAAACTCAGCAAAAAAAGATTGGGAAAATCCAATCTTTTTTCAGTCTTCAGCTACAAAACCATCATTTTTTATGGCATACTGCTCTATGATGCCATTATGGCCAAAGAGAACTCCGTGGAGGACTCCGCCATAGACAGCTCCGCCATCCATGCCAATCTTGCCATCCTCAGTCATCCATAGCTGATCAGTTCCCGGTGCCTCATGCAAGAGGTAAAATGTCGGTGTATGGCCAAAGACAATCGTTTTGCCAGTCTGATTACTGCCTTCGTGAAAAGGAGCGCGAATCCAAACTTTTTGATAATCACTGGTCTCTCGCCAGTCTTTCAGCTCCAAATCTAGACCAGCATGAACAAAAATGTACTGTTCCGTCTCCAATAGGAAAGGCATCTGGCGAATAAAATCTACTAAATTGGCCGCCTCCGTCTTGACACGTTCCGCGTCTGCTACTCCATCTACAGGAGCATTGAGAGGTCGACCTAAAAGCGAATTAATCGTCGTATCTCCGCCATTACGCCGGTAGTGGTCATAAGACTTTTCAGGATTGTCCAGCCAGGTCAGAAACATATACTCATGATTGCCAGACAGACAAACAGCTCCTTTCTGATCTACTAAATTCTTGACCCGCTCCAAAACTGCTCGGCTGTCCTCGCCTCGATCGATCAAGTCGCCTAGAAAGACTAGTTGGCTGCGACCGTCCCAGTGCTGGAGCAGCTCATCTAGCATACTAGCCTTACCATGGACATCACCGATTGTAAAATATTCTGTCATATGCGCCACCTCCTAAAGGAGACCGAAACACTAGTGTCTCAGCCTCGCTTGTTTATTTTTTTAATAATTCTCTGGCTTGAGTCAAAGCAGCCTCCGTCACATCTTCACCAGCCAGCATCTTAGCGACTTCCTGAACACGCTCGTCAGCCGTCAGCAGGCGAACCGTTGAGACGGTCGAATTCTCATCCGAAATCTTCTCAATAAAGAACTGATAATCGGCAATCGCAATGACCTGCGGAAGATGGGAAATTGCCAAGACTTGGCCATTGGAGCCAATCTTGTGAATCTTCTGAGCAATAGCTTGGGCCACTCGGCCAGAAACGCCCGTATCCACTTCATCAAAGACAATGCTGGTCTTGCCTTCCTTACGAGAAAAGGCCGACTTGATAGCCAACATGAGACGGGAGAGCTCGCCACCAGACGCAACCTTCACCAGAGGTTTGAAATCCTCGCCCGGATTGGCTGAGATGTAGAACTCTACTTGCTCATTGCCTTCACGGTTGAACTTGCCCTTACTGAACTGCACTTTAAAGCGCGCCTTTTCCATGTAGAGGTCCTGCAACTCTTGCTTGATTTCTGCTTCCAGCTGGGCTGCTAGGCCATGACGAGCCTGACTCAGCTCCTGGGCCAGCTCTACCAGCTCTCTCTCCAAGGCCTTCAGCTCTCGGTCCATATCCTCTGAGGACAAGTTACTTCCAGTTAAAAGGCTGTATTCTTTAGAAATCTGAGCAAAGTAATCTAGCACATCATCTACTTGGCCGCCGTATTTACGTGTGATGCTGTTAATCAAGTCTAGGCGACTCTCCACCTGCAGCAGCCGATCTCCGTCAAAGTCCAGTCCATCTAAAATATCCTCTAAGCGCTTGCTGACATCTTCCAAGACATAATAAGTCTCCGACAAACTGCCGGAAAGCTCCTTGTAGGCTGGATCGTAATCTTCAATAGACTCAAGATCATTCATAGCTGAGCGGACATTGGTCAGACTGGAAAAGTCTTCATTATCCAGCATGGTATAGGCGTTCGTCAGCGTATCGGCAATAAGCTTGTGGTTGAGCAGACGATCTCGTTCCTGATGTAGGGCAGTATCTTCACCACTTTTGAGGGCTGCGCTCTCAATCTCCGCCATCTGAAACTCCAGCATCTCAATTCTGGCCTTATGCTCCTGCTGATTTTTCTGCAAAGTCAGGACTTGCTTGCGTAGGCTTCGATAGCGGTCAAAGGTTTCCTGATAGCGGCCTTTGAGATGCAAAAAGTCTGCTGTTCCGAACTCATCTAGCATGGCAATATGAAGCTGGGGTCTCATCAGTTCTTCCTGATCATGCTGACCATGGATATCCACCAAGTGCTGGCCAACAGCCTTTAGAACAGACAAATTAACCATCTGGCCATTGATACGGCTGACACTGCGGCCGTTTTGCAGAATTTCTCGACGGATAATCAGCTCGTCGGTCAACTCCCAGCCCTGCTCCTCAAAAATCTCTCGCAAAGCTCTGCTATTTTCCAGCGAAAAAAGTCCCTCTATCTCGGCTTTGGGTGCCCCATGACGAATAACATCCGTCGTAGCACGGCTGCCCAGCATCATGTTCATCGCATCAATAATAATAGACTTGCCAGCTCCGGTTTCCCCGGTCAACACGGTCATACCTTGCTCAAAATTAAGGGAAATCTCCTCAATAATGGCAAAATTTTTAATCGAAATTTCTAATAACATAGGCTTTCCTACCAATGGTGAATGATGGTTGCAACCCTTGCAGCTGCTTCCTCTGTCATCATAACCATCAAAATACTGTCGTTGTCTGCCAAGATACTGAAAATATCTTCAGCAAATTCATTTCTAAGATGGCGCTTGACCAGTGCTGTGCTCCCCGGCACCAGACTGAGATTGATCATATTTCCCAAGACCTGACAGGACAGGACGTTATTTTCAGCCAAGCCCAGACTGCTGGTCATGGTCTTAGGCAGCTCGTAGATATAGGTGTTATCCTTGAGCGGTATCTTAACAATCCCCAGCTCCTTGATATCCCTAGAGACCGTAGCCTGCGTCGCTGTAATCCCAGATTCCCTGAGATATTCTACAATTTCCTCCTGTGTGCCAATGTCATAGTCACTGACAAAGCGTCTAATCTTTTCTAATCTATCCTTCTTATTCATCCTTAAATTCCTTGTGTGCTGCCTCTACGACAGCTATCATCATAGCTGAATCAAGAGACTGCGGCTCTGTGCTCTTTTCTAAATAGGCCAGAAATTCCACATTGCCCTGACCTCCCTGAATAGGCGAAAAATCCAGTCCCCTAACAGAAAATCCAGCTTCCATCATAAATGCTATGACCTTTTCCAGAACTGCCAGATGGACCTTTTTATCCTTGACAATTCCTTTTTTCCCAATCTGCTCGCGGCCCGCTTCGAACTGGGGCTTGATCAATGCAACCACTTGGCCATCCCGAGCCAAAATCTCATGCAGAGCCGGCAAAATCAAACTCAGCGATATAAAGCTGACGTCAATACTGGCAAAGCTCGGCTCCTGCTCAAAGTCAGTCCTTTGGGCATAGCGAAAATTATACTGCTCCATGCTGACAACCCGCTCATCCTGTCTGAGCTTCCAAGCCAGTTGATTGGTTCCTACATCTACCGCATAGACCAGCTTAGCTCCGTATTGCAGCATGACATCTGTAAAACCGCCGGTTGAAGCTCCGATATCCAAGGTCACTCGGTCAGTGACCGAAATATCAAAGACTTGCAAAGCCTTTTCTAGCTTGAGGCCGCCTCGGCTGACATATCTGAGTTTCTCACCTTTTAAGCGCAGCTCTGTGGCCGTGTCAATCTTTTCACCCGGCTTGTCAAAGCGCTGGCCATTGGCCGCAGCAATGACCAGTCCAGCCATTACACCACGCTTAGCCTGCTCTCTTGTCTCAAAAAGCCCTTGTCTGTAGGCCAGCACATCCACTCTTTCCTTAGCCATTCAATCTCAAACTTTCTATTATCTTTTGAATTTCTCCGCCTGAAAACTCTGTCTTTTCTTCCAAGCCTGTCAGAATGTCCACAGCTTCATCAAGGGTCTGATTGAAAAAGTTCTTAGCTCCGTCCAGTCCCAGAAAAGCTGGATAAGTCGACTTGGCCGCAGCTAAATCTTTCTGCGGGGTTTTACCCAGCTCTTCAAAGCTGGCTGTCACATCCAAAATATCATCCCGCACTTGAAAGGCCAGCCCTAAGAGCTCTCCAATCCTACGAAGTTTGTCCTGAACAAAATACTCGACCTCCGCAATCAAACCAGCTGCGACAAAAGGATAGGTCAGTAGCTTACCAGTCTTATTGGCATGGATGGTTTTTAAATCTTCTAAACTAATTGCTTGGCCTTCGCCTTGCATGTCCAGCACTTGTCCTGCGACCATACCGAAGCTCCCTGCCGCCAGAGACAACTCAGAAATCAAGTCCACCTTGACCTGACTAGGCAGCTCGGCCCTTGCCAATAGTCCATAGGGGTCCAAAAAGAGAGAATCGCCCGCTAAAATAGCCATATCCTCTCCAAACTTCTTATGGCTAGTCAAGCGACCGCGACGATAGTCGTCATCATCCATAGCCGGCAAATCATCATGGATAAGGCTGCCAGTGTGAATCATCTCAAGAGCAGAGGCGACCTGATAGTGAGCCTCAGTCAGCTCAAGATCAAAAGCTTGAATCAATTCCAATAGCAGTAAGGGACGAATCCGCTTGCCGCCTGCCTGCACCGAGTACAAAATAACTTCTGATAAATCCGACGACACTTGCTGAGATTTATAAAAATCCGCAATCATCAGACCAATCTTTTCCAGTTTCTCGTTTCTTGTCATTCCATTTCCGTTTCTGTGCCGTCTGCCTGCATGACCTTAACTAAGGTCTTTTCTGCCTTGTCTAGACTAGCCTGGAGTTCCTTTGAAAGCTTCATTCCCTTTTGAAATTCCGCAATCGCCTCTTCCAGCGCTACATCACCATTTTCCAGCTTTTGGACAATGACTTCCAAGTCTGCTAAGTTTTCTTCAAATTTCTTTTCTTTGGACATGTTTTACCTCTACTTCCAGCTGCCCATCCCGCATAAGCAGGGTCAGCTCATCTTTTTCTTCAATGCATGCACTTGATTCGACAACCTTTTGATTCTTTTGGACAATAGCATAGCCACGCGCCACGATTCGACTGGTATCCAGCATAAGCAAGGCCTCAGACAATCTCCTGACTTGAGCCACCTTGTTATCATAAATGACCGCCATGTTGCTGCGCAGCAAACGCTCCAGCTGGGCAGTCTGCTCTTGAAAACGCTGAACGCGACTGAGCGGATTCAATGCCTCCAAACGATGCTGTAAGATTTTGACCCGCTGTTGCTCTTCACTATAATATTCGCGAATTTTTTGCTTAAGTTGCAGGTTGAGCTGGTCTAACTTCTGCAGATGGCCATCGTAAAGCCGCTCTGGCTGTCGGAAGATAACCGACTGGGTTAGCTTATTCAGGCGCTCGCGATAATAGGTCAGGCGATTGGACATCGCTCGTGACATGCGGTTTTCCTGCTGCTGCAAATGTCCCAGCAGGTCCAGCTTGGTGACCGGTGTTGCTAGCTCAGCCGCAGCTGTCGGAGTCGCAGCCCTGCGATCTGCTACAAAGTCCGCCAAAGTCGTATCTGTCTCATGGCCGACACTAGAAATAACAGGAATCCGAGACTCAAAAATAGCCCGAACTGTTTCCTCTTCGTTGAAAGCCCAGAGATCTTCGATAGAACCGCCGCCTCGACCAATAATCAGCACATCCAAATCGGACCGCTCATTGGCCAGTCTAATGTGGTCAGCAACCTGAGCTGCAGCCCCAACTCCCTGCACTTTTGTCGGATAAAGGACAATCTCCACTCCCGGAAAGCGACGGCTGACCGTCGTGATAATATCCCGAATGACCGCTCCGCTGGGACTGGTTACAACACCGATTTTCTTAGGAAATTGGGGCAAGGCTTGCTTGAATTTATCTTGAAAAAGCCCTTCTTCTCCCAGTTTTTTCTTGAGCTGTTCAAACTGGATAGCCAAGGCACCGATACCATCCGGCTCTGCCTTTTCAATGATAATAGAATAGGAACCGCTCGGCTCATAGAGCTGCACCCGGCCGATGACATTGATTTTCATGCCTTCTTCCAGCTCAAAGCCTAGCTTCTGGTAGACACCAGACCAAATCGTGACCTGAATGACGGCCTTCTCATCTTTCAATGAAAAATACTGATGATTAGGACGCCGGCGGAAATTGGACACTTGGCCAGTCAGATAGACCCGCTCCAAATAAGGATCCCGCTCAAACTTCATCTTCAGATACTTGGTCAAGGTCGAAACCGACAAATACTCTGGCATGTCCTTTTCCTTTCATTTCTAGTTTTTCCGTAACTTTTATTATAACAAAAAACTGCATAAAAAACCGATTACAAAGTCTAAAAATCCCCTGAAAAGCTAGAAAAAAACTGGGCTTCCACAAAAGAAACCCAGCTGACTTAAAACCTAAGAAAAAGTCTACTGACTCATCTCCTTCATCCACCTTGGAATAGCTCTGCTGATTGCCGTTGGTAGGACGACATAAGCTTCCTGACCCAATTTATCAGCGATAAGGGAATGAAGAAGGGTTGCAGCCGCCACTCGCTCAAAGAGACTGCTTGACTTGAACTGTCCAGCAAAAGCAGCAATCATACCAGCCAGCGTATCCCCCATGCCGCCAGTTGCCTGATAAGCTCCGCCTACTGTCAGCTCAAAGACCTGCTCTTGTCCGCTTTGATAGATGGTCGTTCCATGCTTTTTCTGCACGACAATACTGCCTAGAGGCAGCTGATTGACCGCCGCCTGATTGGCTGCTGCTGTCTGATCTGACAAGCTCAAACCCGATAAGCCTTCCCACTCCTTTTGGTGAGGAGTAAAAACTGTTTGGGATTTTGGAAATGGCAAAGCTGCTTTGCTAAAGAGAGAAATGGCTCCGCCATCCATTATTAGTATCTGCTGTTCTGCCACAGTCTGTACTACCTTTTGTAGGATATCTAGACCTAGTTGATTCTCTGCTAGGCCTGGACCAATCAAGACTAGATCTGATTTAGCCAACTGCTCTGTCAATCGGTCTTGCTCCTCTATGTCAAAGGCCATAGCCTCTGGTAAATGACTGTGCAGAGGGGCGATATTTTCTCTGTCTGTAGCAACAGTCACCAGACCGGCCCCACTATTGACTGCTGCCAAAGCTGCCATGATAATGGCGCCCCCATAAGGATAGGTCCCCCCAATCAATAAGAGACGGCCGTAGTCGCCCTTGTGACTATCCAAGGGACGTTCCCTAATGACCCTTTTTAAAACATTTTCAGCATTTTTTACCATGATATTCTCCTAGACCAACTTTATCCTGCACTTCAAACCTATCTTCATTATACACCAAAAGGCACCTAAACAGATGCCCCGTATCATAAGAAAGTTATTTTTCCCGAAAATCTGCAAATTTTTGTAAGATTCTTGCTGCAACTGCCTTGGGTAAATTTTCCTGAAAAGCGACCTGCTCATCCGCATAATCGCTCAAGCCTGGGAAATCACCAACCTGCACAGCGTAGAGAGAATTCTTAAAGAGCTGGATATCATTTTGATCATTACCAAAAGCTACATAATCCGAACCGCAGAGTTCCTTTACAGTTGAAGCTTTATTGGTTTCAGCCGGATTGACATAAAAACATTTCTCATGCTCATGATAGTCTAGACTTAGATTAGGCAAGCTTGCAAAACGAGCCTGTACATCATCTAAGAGCTGCTCATGATTCCCCATGTAAATAACGACCTTAATAGGATGCTGGAGTTCAGTCAGTTCCAGCCGTCTTGCCCGCTTGAGAGGATCTACACTGGCAATAAAAGGGATTTTTTCTAAAATCTGGCCGCTGTAGTCAAAAGTATTATCAACGAAAAAAGGCAAATTATAGGTCAAACAAGTATCTAGAATGGCTTGATAACTCGACTGATGCAGC
Source organism: Streptococcus sp. AS14 (assembly GCF_000286495.1). NCBI lineage: Bacteria > Bacillati > Bacillota > Bacilli > Lactobacillales > Streptococcaceae > Streptococcus > Streptococcus sp. AS14. The sequence continues at coordinate 87,994 of NZ_ALKI01000013.1, read as the reverse complement.
TGACGCTCAAACATCAGCTGTCCATTCTGATAAGCTACTCCGCCGTTCAGGCCAATCACTATCTGCTGACTCAATTCCGGACCTAATAGTCCCAGACAATCTCGATAGGAACGCGCCGAAGCAAACAGAACTTCATGCCCAAACTGAGGAGCCGTCAGCAGGACCTGCTTAATCTCCTCATCAATCGTCATATAATCAAAGGACAAGGTCCCATCCAAATCAAAAACAAATTTCATGATTCAAGACTCCGTTTAAAGGCCTGGTAGGTCTGCTCCATCAGCATGGTAATAGTCATAGGCCCAACGCCTCCAGGTACAGGGGTAATCAGGCTGGCAAGTTCAGACACTTCATCAAACTTAACATCGCCAATCAGCTTGCCATTTTCATCTCGGTTCATACCGACGTCAATGACGACAGCCCCTTCCTTGACAAAGTCCTTGGTCACAAAATGTCCACGTCCGATAGCCACCACCAAAATATCTGCCCGCTTAGCAGTCTTGGCTAGATTGTGGGTCCGCGAATGTGTCAGAGTTACCGTCGCATTCTTAGCTAAAAGGAGCTGAGCCATGGGCTTACCGACAATATTACTCCGCCCGATGACGACCGCTCGCTTGCCTTCCAGTTCAATGCCATATTCATGGAACATTGCCATAATGCCTGCAGGAGTAGCCGGAATCATAACCGGATGGCCGCTCCATAGCTTGCCCATATTAAGGGGATGAAAGCCATCAACATCCTTGTCTGGATCAATAGCCAGCAGCACAGCTTCATCATCGATATGCTCAGGCAAGGGCAGCTGGACCAAAATGCCATGCCAATCAGGATTTTGATTATAAGTTTCAATCAAGCTCAAGAGCTCTTCTTGGCTAGTTTCTTCTGGCAGACGTTCTACCTTACTCCGAAAGCCAGCAGCCAAGGCTGAGCGCTCTTTATTACGCACGTAGATTTGACTGGCTGGATTATTTCCCACTAGAATCACTACCAAGCCCGGTACCTGACCTGTCTTTTCTTTGAGGCGAGCCGTTTTTTCGGCTAATTTTTTCTGAAGCTTCCCTGCCAAACCTCTACCATCAATAATCTGCGCCATGTCATTCTCATTTCTTTTTCATTATCTTTTTCATTATACCAAAAAAATTTGTGCCCAGCCTATAACTTTTTCTTATATAAGGTTATAAGGTAGGGATTCATTGGCAGCTAGTGGTAAAATTTTCAGCCCTACTGAATCATTTCTATCTCTTTTAAAATAAGATAAAAAGGGTAAAAATAAAAAGCAGCTAAGTGCTTTTTAGTAGAGTAATTCATAAATTTCCATTGCAATCAAATCGATGCTGTCGAAAGTATAGGTTTCACGCGCTGCGACATCACGCAAGGTGAATACAGAGCCGTTTTCTTCATCGTAACTGTAAGCTACTTCTGCTACAACAACTCCTTCACGCTCAAAATTACGTTTCAAATTTCCGCCATCCTTAGCCATAGCTTCTAAGCGGTTGATAATTCTAACTAAATGTGATTCCATTTTGTTTCTCCTATTTACTTAGTTCCCTCTTATTTTACCATAAATAGCGACCGAAATACCACTAAAAGCCAATTTTTTGTAATTTTTCAAGAATTTGTTTTCATTCTGCTCGGTCTAAGGGAGGATTTTGTAGTAAATTCTTGCAAAGTTCGAGAATACTGATATAATGAAACTATAAAACTTTGACTATTTTTGACCTTTAATTATTTCTATAAATAGCTTGCACACTAAAAGAAAAGAGGTATCTGCATGCTTTGTCAAAATTGTAAAATCAATGAATCTACGATTCACCTTTATACCAATGTAAATGGCCATAAACAGCAGGTGGATTTGTGCCAAAACTGCTACCAAATCATGAAAACAGACCCCGAACATTCCTTGTTCGGTGGAATTGCTAATGCCAACAATCACGGAACAGATCCTATCGATGACTTCTTCAATAGCCTCAGCAATTTTCAACAGCCTCAGGAACCAACTACTCCTCCTACCCAATCTGGCGGAGCCTATGGAGGCAGTGGCGGCTACGGTTCCAATCCCAGCAAGGGAGGCCAGCCTCAGCCAGCTCCGCAAAAACCAAAAGGTTTGCTGGAAGAATATGGTATCAATGTGACTGAATTGGCTCGCCAAGGCGAGATTGATCCTGTTATTGGCCGTGATGAAGAAATCGTCCGTGTCATTGAAATCCTCAACCGCCGCACCAAAAACAATCCTGTTCTCATAGGAGAGCCAGGAGTCGGAAAAACTGCCGTGGTGGAAGGTCTGGCCCAGAAAATTGTCGATGGTGATGTGCCTCATAAACTCCAAGGCAAGGAAGTTATCCGCCTAGACGTTGTCAGCTTAGTACAGGGAACTGGTATCCGTGGCCAATTTGAGGAGAGAATGCAGAAGCTCATTGATGAGATTCGTTCTCGTCAGGATGTCATTCTCTTCATTGATGAAATCCATGAAATTGTCGGAGCAGGCTCTGCTGGCGATGGCAATATGGACGCTGGGAACATCCTCAAACCAGCTCTGGCTCGCGGAGAACTCCAGATGGTCGGAGCAACCACTCTCAATGAATACCGTATCATCGAGAAGGATGCTGCGCTGGAGCGCCGTATGCAGCCCGTTAAGGTAGACGAGCCGACGGTTGAAGAAACCATTACCATCCTCAAAGGGATTCAGAAAAAATACGAAGACTACCATCATGTCAAGTACACAGATGCGGCTATTGAAGCTGCTGCCCTTCTCTCCAACCGCTACATCCAAGACCGCTTCCTACCAGACAAGGCTATTGACCTTTTGGATGAGGCTGGTTCTAAGATGAATCTGACCCTCAACTTCGTTGATCCCAAGGTCATTGACCAACGTCTGATTGAGGCCGAAAACCTCAAGGCTCAGGCAACCCGCGACGAAGACTTCGAGAAGGCGGCTTACTTCCGCGACCAGATTGCTAAGTACAAGGAACTCCAGCAGACAAGTGTACTAGACAAGGATACTCCGATTATCAGTGAGAAAACGATTGAGCACATCGTTGAGCAAAAGACAAATATTCCAGTTGGCGACCTCAAAGAAAAGGAACAGTCTCAACTAGTCAATCTCGCCAGCGACCTAAAGGCCCATGTCATCGGTCAAGACGATGCCGTGGATAAGATTGCCAAGGCTATCCGCCGCAACCGGGTCGGACTAGGAAGTCCTAATCGCCCAATCGGTAGCTTCCTCTTTGTCGGACCTACTGGTGTCGGTAAGACTGAGCTGTCTAAGCAACTAGCCATTGAGCTCTTTGGCTCGGCTGACAGTATGATTCGCTTTGATATGAGTGAATACATGGAGAAACACAGCGTGGCCAAGCTGGTCGGTGCCCCTCCGGGCTATGTTGGTTATGATGAAGCTGGTCAATTGACTGAGCGCGTCCGCCGCAATCCATACTCACTCATTCTGCTGGATGAGGGGGAAAAGGCCCATCCCGATGTTATGCACATGTTCCTGCAGGTTCTGGATGATGGCCGCCTGACTGATGGCCAAGGCCGGACTGTCAGCTTCAAGGACACCATTATCATCATGACATCTAATGCCGGTACTGGCAAAGCTGAAGCCAGCGTTGGCTTTGGAGCAGCGCGTGAAGGCCGCACCAACTCCGTTTTGGGTGAATTGGGCAACTTCTTCAGTCCTGAGTTTATGAACCGCTTTGATGGCATTATCGAATTCCAGGCGCTCAGCAAGGACAACCTGCTGCAAATCGTCAACCTTATGCTGGACGATGTCAATCAACGTTTGGCAACCAACGACATTCATCTGGATGTTACGGAGAAGGTCAAGGAAAAATTGGTTGATTTGGGCTACGATCCGAAAATGGGGGCTCGCCCACTGCGCCGTACCATTCAGGACCATATCGAAGATGCTATTACTGACTTCTATCTGGAAAATCCAAGCGAAAAAGATCTCAAAGCTATCATGACCAGCAATGGCAAGATTCTCATCAAGTCAGCCAAGAAAAAAGAAAGCACAGAGTCAGTTAATTCATCACAAGAAGAAAAATAAATGTCGACAAAATAGAGCAGAAAACAGTTAGTTTTCTGCTCTATTTCTTTATTGATCCTTCTGAACCCTATAGCGCAGAATTGTTTTCAGCTTGCTAGGGTCTGTCCGATTCAGATTATTGAGATAGATTTCTCTATGAGTGTTTGAAATCCGTGTCAGCTGGTGATTCTGGCAAAAGGTATCCATTTTAGCGAAGGAGTGAGGTTCTTCGTCAAAAGGTCCTAGGTGCAGCATGGCGACACACACTCCTTCCGTCATTTCTTCAAAGCGAATCTCATCATAGAGAGGATTAGGCTTTTTGACACGGACTTGTTCTAGGGCCTTTTTCACCATCTCTCCAGTGATAAAGTCTGGCTGCCCAATCATAATAGTATAGATCAATTCTTCTTTAATGAGTTCTCCTGCTCGCTCTTGCTGCCAAAGTCCTTCCAAGGGATAGACTGTAAAATCAGTAAATTCTTTCTCGGCCGCTGTCTTTTTGTAGTTCATCTTGATAGCATAGGCTAAACTGTACAGAGCACCAACTCGTTCCGAAAAGTCAGCAGCATTAGGATCGCCCTTGCCGTCAATCATGATAAAAGACTGGGCAGGAACATCTATGAGACATGGTTCAGACTTGATTTGATAGATTTCTCGATTGGCTTTTCTCCATTCATATTTCATGAGAGAGCCCTCCTTTCTTTACTACAAACAGTATAGCAAAGAAAAGCTGACAACCTCTGTCAGCTTTTATAAATATCGGCAATTGCTTTTAACTTTTCTTTGAATTCTTCCCTTAACCGAGGCGGCTCCAAAATTTCAACTCCATCCAAAAAGGATAGCAAGTAGGTATAAAGACTATCGTGACTCGGCAAATGCGTTTGGACATAAAGGCTCCCATCACTTTCCTCTATCTCTGCTTCTGAAAACTCCTCGTACACCCGAAAGGCATGTTTCTTGTCAAATTTCAAAATGACTTTCACAGCATCTCCTAGCCACTCCTCGGGGCTAAATTTCTCATCCAAGACTCTCTGCTTAAATCGTTCCTCTAACATCTGACAGTCTCTCATTCTGCTGAGTTTAAAAAAGCGCGGAGCTTGTCTTAAGCGACAAAAGCCAGCAACATACCAGTTTTGGCTTTTAAATACTAACTTCAGCGCCTCTATCTTGCGCTGCTCTCTTTCTCCACGCCCATTCAAATAAGAAAAAGACAAGACTCTTCTTTGCAAGATTGCCTGCTTAATAGTATCAAACAGTTCTTTCTGATCTGCTTTTTTGCGCCAGTCAGTGAAATCCACCTCCAGCCAGGAAGTTGCCTGAACTTGAAACAAGGACTGTAGCTTAGACAGGGTCTCTACTTGCTCGCCATCTGTTAAAATCTGCAAGCCTTGAAGAGCAGCTAATAGCTCATCCCTCTCAGACTCTGAAAATAAGGCCTTGTCTAAGACAAAATCCTTCATCAGAAAAATACCCCCGCCCTTGCCTGGGTTGCAATAGATAGGGATTCCTACCAAACTCAGCTTGTCCACATCTCGATAGATGGTCCGAATGGATACTTCAAATAGTGAGGCCAATTCGGGAGCTGTTGTGCGGCCCTGCTCTAAAAGAAGATATAGGATTTTAAAAAGTCTGCTTTCTGTCATAAAACCACCTCGCTCCTATTATAACAATTTCTTCTAAAAATGTTTTACCATTCCTATAAAGAAGAGTTTTCTAAACGGTCGGAGGAAGGAATTTATTATTTGAAGGGGATTTCTTTCAAGGACTATCATTCTTTTTCTGTCCAATAAACCGAGTAAATTCTTGACAGCTGGGCCTTAGTCCATTATGATAGATAGTAAACTGACTAGAGATTGAGGATATTAGAATGACAAATCCAACCTTTGGTGAAAAGGAAGCAAATGTAGAATATGTGACCCGTTACGGAGTCTATGCCGTTATCCCAGACGAGAAGAAAGAAAAGATTATTTTGATTCAGGCGCCTAACGGGGCTTGGTTTCTGCCCGGTGGAGAGATTGAAGAGGGGGAAAACCATCAGACTGCCCTTGAACGCGAGCTGATGGAAGAACTTGGATTCACAGCCCAGCTTGGACGCTATCTTGGACAGGCTGATGAATATTTTTACTCTCGCCATCGCGACACCCATTTCTACAACCCGGCATACCTGTATGAGGTCACCTCTTTCCAAGAAGTCCAAAAACCGTTGGAAGATTTCAATCAGTTGGCCTGGTTCCCCGTCGATGAAGCTATCGAAACACTCAAACGTGGCAGCCATAAATGGGGTATCCAAACTTGGAAAAATGCGCTTAAAGCTTAAAGAAATCATTCACAATTCATAGCAAACATGTTATAATAATAGCAGGTATAAAGCAGGAGGAAATCGTATGAAGCTTATTAATACAACAAACAGTCATGCTGACCTTGTCAAAAGCCAATTGGAAAGCACCGATGCGATATTAGTCGAAGTTTATTCTGCTGGAAACAGCGATGTTGTTTTTACACAAGCTCCTCTTCACTATGAAATTTTGATTTCAAACATGCACCGTGCTGTACGCGAACAGGAAATCGAAAAAATCAGAGAATTTTTCTTGAAGAGAAAAATTGATGCAAATACTATTGATAGAGCTGCTATCCGCACGATTTACGCTAATAATCTAATCGAAATTTCCATTCCTGTTAAACAGTAAAACTAAGGCTATTGCCTTAGTTTTTTTATTGTTTATAGATCATGGTAATATGAGGTGTCGATTCAAAAATAAAGGGTTGGCCAACTGATTTGAAGCCATACTTTTCATAGAGAGCAGCCACCTGAACCTGAGACTCTATTTCAATTTCCTTTCCTGGCCATTTTTCAGCACATAATTGCAGGATTTCTCTGATAAGCTGTCCTCCTAAGCCCTGTCCTCGTGCAGACTGAGCTGTGACTACTCGACCAAAGACTAAATGCTCTCCCTCTTCAAAGACACGGGCATAAGCATCAATTTCCCCTTGTTTATTAGCATGGTAAACATGCACTGCTTCTAGGTCCTTCTCATCCAGCTCATGATAAATGCGCTCCTGCTCCACCACAAAGGTGTCAATGCGCAATTTTAAGATTTGATAAAATTCTATCGAGTTCAGCTCTGTTAATTTTTTCCTAGACCACATACTTGTTTCCTCTATCTTTTTAATGTATAATAAATGCAAATGCAACTATCAAGGAGTTCCTATGGATTACCGTCAACTTTTCCGGCAAATGGGCTTTATTTCTAGACAAGCCATGATGAAAATGAATCAAAAAGCCAGTAACTACGGCCTAGACAATAATTTGTTTCTACTGCTCATTCGTATCGTCGAAAATGAAGGTCTCAGCCAGTCACAACTGGCAGAACTGGTGCAGATTGACAAGACTACTCTCAGCCGTTCTCTAGGAAAGCTGGAAGATAGAGGCTTAATTATCAAAAAGACCAAAGCTCAAAATAAGAAGTTCAAAGAGCTCTATCCTAGCAGTCAGGCTCTCAAACTCTACGACCAACTGATTGGCTTTGAAAATACCTACGCCAGTCAGGCGCTGCAGCAACTGACTTCCTCTGAGCTCTTTCAGCTTCAAAACATTTTGGCTAAAATAAGCACTCCTAAGTTATAAGTAGTATAACAGAAAACAGTTGCAAACGCAACTGTTTGTTTTTGCTAATTTAGTTTTAAATTAACAAATTTTCAAATCAATCTATCTAAAAAACGGCTTACCACTAAAGGGCAAAGCCATTTTTTATTTTGGAAAACTTACTTGCTCTCAAAGCCTTCTGCGACAGCTTGAACAAAGTTTTCTTCTAAAATTTCTGCACAGTGGTCACAGACAAGAGCTTGATAGCTGCGCTCTTTAACTGTGGTATCAATGCGACGGCAGCGATCACAGACTTGCCCCTGCGCATGCTCTACAACAAAAGCTACATCTTCAAAGACTAGAGCGCCTTCTGGAGCAGGTCCTTCAGCAATCGTTAATTGTGAAACAATAAGAAGCTGTGCCACATCGCTGTTAACTGCTTCCAGCAAGGTCTTGATGACTTCATTCGGATAGACAGTCAGATGTGCTTCCAACGATTTCCCAATAACCTTCTCATTGCGGGCTTCTTCCAAGGCTTTCTGAGCCTGACTGCGGAAGTCCATAAAGGCAGACCAAGTGTCCAAGATTTCTTCTTGATTTGGGAAAGTCTGAGCTTCTGGCAATTCGGATAACTGAATAAATTCTTCACCTTCATGCTCCAAATAAGACCAGATTTCTTCTGCCGTGTGCGGCAAGATTGGAGTCAACAGCTTGGTGATTTTAACCAAAATATCATAGAAGACAGTCTGCATCTGACGACGTTCCAATGATTTAGCTGCTTCGATATAGACGACATCTTTGGCAAAGTCCAGATAGAAAGCAGACAAGTCAACGGTCACAAAGTTAACAATCGCTTTATAAATAGTTAGAAACTCAAAGTCTGCGTAAGCCTTGCGAATAGCCTCTACTAATTGATTGAAGCGGATAGTCATGTATTTATCAACAGAGCGAAGTTCTTCGTAAGCTACAGCATCCTCAGCTGGATTAAAGTCAGAGGTATTGGCAATCAAGAAACGCAAGGTATTCCGAATCTTACGGTAGGTTTCAGAAACTTGACCCAAGATATCCATAGAGATACGAACGTCGTTGCTAGAGTCTACACTGGTTACCCAGAGACGCAAGATTTCCGCACCAAATTGTTTTTCCACATCACTTGGAGCAATTGTATTTCCAAGGGATTTAGACATCTTTTCACCCTTACCATCTAAGGCAAATCCTTGTGACAAGATTTGTTTGTAAGGAGCCACGCCATGGTTAGCAACTGATGTGATAAGAGATGAGTTAAACCAACCACGGTATTGGTCAGAGCCTTCTAGGTAAAGATCAGCCGGATAAGTCAATTCTGGACGGTTAACCAAAACCCCATTCCATGATGAACCTGAGTCAAACCAAACGTCCATGATGTCCGTTTCCTTGGTAAATTCGCCGTTTGGAGAACCTGGATGAGTAAATCCTTCTGGTAAGAGGTCTTTGGCTTCACGCTTCCACCAGACGATAGAGCCGTGCTCCTCAAAGAGCTGAGCTACGTGCTCGATGGTTTCGGCCGTCATGATTGGTGTTCCGTCTTCGGCATAGAAGATTGGCAACGGCACACCCCAAGCCCGCTGACGAGAGATAACCCAGTCACCACGGTCACGAATCATATTGTAGAGACGTACTTTACCCCATTCAGAATGGAATTTAACCTTGTCAATTTCATCTAAAATTTCTTGACGGAATTTAGAAACAGATGCAAACCACTGTGGTACTGCCCGCCAGATGATTGGCTTCTTAGTACGCCAGTCAAATGGATAAGAGTGAGAAATTTCTTCCTGAGCAAGGAGCAAATCACCAAGCTTTTCAATAACCGTCGGCACAACCTTATCATAGAACTGGCCTTCAAAGTCAGGACCAGCATTTTCCATCATGATACCGCGCTCATTGACTGTCACAGCAACTTCCAGTCCATTGGCTACACCGACATGGTAGTCGTCCTCACCAAAACCAGGCGCTGTATGAACGATACCGGTACCAGAGTCAGTCGTAACGTGGTCACCCAGGATAACAAGTTCATCTACAGCAGTATCCCATGGGTGAACTGTCACGATCTGGTTTAATTCTTGACCACGGTAGGTAGCTAAAACTTGAACATCGGCCCAGCTAAATTTCTCAGACAGACTATTCAACAATTCTGAAGCAACCACAAACTTACGAGATTCACCAGCTGGTTGAACGACTACGTAATCAATATCTGCTCCAACAGTCAAACCACGAGAAGCTGTAATAGTAAACGGAGTTGTTGTCCATACGACGATGTAAGTATCTGTGTCCAGTACCCCTTTTCCGTCTTTAACTCGGTTGGCATAGTAAAGAGATGTGGAAACCAACTCATGGTATTCAATTTCCGCTTCAGCCAAAGCTGACTCAGAAGACCAAGACCAGTAAACGGGCTTAGCGCCACGATAGATATAACCTTTTTTAGCCATTTCGCCAAAGACGCGGATCTGAGCGGCTTCATAATCGGGAGTTAAGGTCACATATAGATTTTCCCAATCACCTGACATACCTAAGCGCTTGAAATCATCACGTTGTTTGTACACTTGAGAAAGAGCGTATTCATGGCAAAGTTTCAAGTACTCAACCAAGTCCATTTCTTTACGTTTGACACCTTGTTTTGCCAAGACTTGCTCGATTGGCAAACCATGTGTATCCCAACCTGGAATATACGGTGCATAAAAACCAGTCATGGATTTTGAACGAATGATAATATCTTTAGAAATATGGTTCATGGCGTGGCCAACGTGAATATTCCCGTTAGCGTATGGCGGGCCATCATGTAGGATAAAGTGCGGCTTGCCTTCGTTCAGTTCCTGACGGCGTTGATACAGCTTAGCTTGATCCCATTCCTTCTGCCAGAGAGGCTCCTTATTTGGAAGACCGGCCCGCATAGGGAAAGCAGTTTTTCCAAGGTTAAGTGTTTCTTTCAGTTTCATTCTATTCCTCTTTATTTTTAAAATTACAAATTAAAAACCGCAAACTTCTCCAAAAAGGACGAAAATTCGCGGTACCACCTTTGTTTAGGCAAGACAATTGCATGATGCTCCTCTTGCCCCTCTTTGTCCGTAACGTGGACTGCCGTCTCATCCTACTGATTTCAGACGAAAGTTCTGTAAAATGATAGCCCAAGCAAGATGGACTGCAGATCTTTCACCATCATCTGCTCGCTGAAAGTATTTTGCTTGGTCTGTGTTTTTACAATCTTAATTTCTTTAAAAATTATAAAATATTTACTGGAACTTTTTGTTCCCCATTTGTATCATCATCGTGATGATCAGCTTCTGAGTTCTCCCCAGCTGCGTGAGCTTCTATATCTTCATCGCTGAGCGGAGAAAAAGCTTGGGTCGCAGCTAATTCACGGTTAGCAGCTTCAATGCGCTCTTGCAACTCAGCCATTTCCTCTGGAGAAAATTGACGAGTAACATCCACTTCTTCCTCACGAACAACTGCTTCTTCTCCCAGAACCTCCGATACAACCTCCTTGAAAGCTTCATCGCTGGTTTGCAGATAAGTAGCTGTCGGACGAAGGATTTCTTCCCATTCAGACGAATCCACAATGCTGAGTTGGCTCTCAATGGTTGATTTCAAACGTTGATGGAAGACACGTGTTTTGTTTTTCAGTTCTTCTGTTTCAATGGCTACTTTCTTAGCATTGTCCGCTGCCTGACGCAAAATTTCATCAGCCTTATACTTAGCTCCATCCAACAAATGCTGTGCATCCTGCTCTGCCTGACGAACAATATTTGTAGATCGCTCATTGGCAGCAACCTTAACGCGCTCAGCCGTATCTTGAGCAATCAAAACAGACTGGCTGAGAGAGTCTTTCATCTCATCAAAATATGTCAGACGCTCTTCAAGATTGCGAATTTTTGCTTCTTTTTCGTGGTTTTCACGAACCAAGTCCTCATAATCGCGGACAACGATGTCAAGGAATTCATCTACCTCTTCAACATCATAGCCTCTAAACTTGGTTCCAAAGGATTTATCTTTAATTTCTAATGCTGTAAGTGTCATAGTTCCTCCTCATTTACTAGCTAATAATTCAACAGTTAACTTATGTTTTCCATTCTTGGAAAGGCCATTTTCTCTTAAAACCTTAAATCTTCCAAATCGTCTAACGCTAATCAAGTCTTCAAGCCCGACCTGCTGGCTGGGATTGTCATTAACAGCATAGTTCATTTTCACATGCTTGCCAGAAATCAGCTGAGCAGCCTGACTCCTTGATAACTTAAAGGTACTAGCTACCAACTTGTCCAAGCGAAGGCTAGATGCTAAAATTTCTCTGGTGACAGACTGCTTCTGCTCTTTCAACTGCTCTGCAAAGGATACTTCCTTTAATTTGACAGGCATCTTTGCAACTTTGGTGACATGATCTATAAAATACTGGGCCAGTCTTTTATCTACAAAGAGCTGAGCACGGTCTCCAACTACAAGAATATCGCCAAAGGTCCGTCTTTCAATCCCTAAATGATTGAGCAAGGTTCCCATAATCTGCGAATGAATGATTTTATAAAATTTGCTTGCATAGGAAATTTCCAGCAAGCTCAATTCAAAATCATCCATATTCAGTTGGTAATAAGAAGGCGCCACAAGAACTCTTGCCAGTTCACTTGGAAAATAATCCGAACTAGCAAAGACTTGCACATCATATTGCTTGCCAATATTCTTCAGGATTGAGACCTGATGGGGATTCAGAAAAGACGTTGTTTCAAAGGCATAGGTATCTTGAACACGCTGAAGCAGCTCCAAACTCCTATCAATAAACTCTCGATCCTCATGCGAAAAGTGTTGATATAAATCTTTCATCATAATAACATTAGTAAGACGCTTATTAAATAAAAGACCACACGATTTAAAAGGTTTAAAGCCAGAATTGCAACCCAAACGGTAAAATCCAGCCCTGCAAACTGCAAGGGAAGACGGCGGAAAAGTTTTAAATACGGTTCTACAATGAGTGTTAGAAACTCTCCGAATTTGGTTTGATAGGCTCCTGGAAACCAAGATAGAAGTGCATAGACAATCAAGGCAATGCTATAAAGATCGAAAAGATTAGAGATGGCACGAATTACAAAATATAACATATCTCTTATCTACTACGCTTCATATCAAAGTCGAATTCGCTGATTTCAACATCGTTTGGCAGGCGGATATCTTCCACATTTACCACTACATTAATCGGAGTCAGCAAATACATAGTGCTTGCAACTTTTTTCAAATTCCCAGCCAAGACATAACGAGCACCATCTAAGTAGTCTAAACAGCGACGAGCCTGTACCTCAGTCATATACTGGAAGTCAATCAGAATGCTTTCATTGGCCAAAAGCAGATCAACAATTTCAGTCGCTTCCTCATATCTCCTCGGATAACGAACATCAATCGTAATCTTCTCATCCGCATTTGCACGGTGCTGAGCCAATTCCTGCTGACGTGCATGCAGTCTGGTAATATTCTCTGTCGAAGATTTCTGTTGTGGCTGTGGTTTAGGCTGTGGCTTGGCCGCAGCAACCGGACGAGGAGCTGGCTTGCTCTCTCTGACTGGCTTAGGCTGAACCAATTCAGGCTTCTGCTTAACAGGCGCCGCAGGTCTGCTGACAGTCTGCTCCTGAACCTCAGTCTCATCTCCATCTTCTGTAAAATAATCTATAAATTTATCAAATCTATCTTTTAATGACATATTTCTTTCCTATTTAAAAAATGCTGTACCGATTCTGACATAGGTCGAGCCATGGACAATTGCTTCTGGATAATCACGGCTCATTCCCATGCTTAATTCAGAAAAGGGCATATTATTTAACTGTTTCTTTTTTAATTCTTTTTGTAGTTGATGAGCCTTTTCAAAAATTTGGTTCAGCTCCTCATGACTAGCTTCAAACGGAGCCATAGTCATCAATCCCACAATTTGAACATTCTCTAATTTTTCAAGTTCAGGCAGGACAACTTCAAGTTCTTCAATCAAAAAGCCATGCTTGCTCTCTTCTTTAGAAATATTCACCTGCAGAAAACATTTAATCACATGTTCAGCCCGTTTGTCAATCTCCTTGGCCAATTTCACAGAATCTAAAGCGTGAAAGTAATCAACATAGTTAATCACATCCTTGACTTTTCTCCTCTGCAAACTGCCGATCAGGTGCCAGGTCAGATTCTCATCTTTCAGAGCATGGTATTTATCTAGAAATTTATCTACCCGATTTTCTCCGACATGCTGAATACCTGTACGAACAAGCTCCTGAGTTGTTTCGCAGTCAACATATTTGGTAACTGCAATGATATTTACTGAATCTTTCAAACGCTGGGCTTGCTCCGCCGCTTGAGCGACGGACTGAAAGACCAACTCTTTATTATTCTGCAAATTCATGATCTAGATTAACGATTTCTGAAGAACGGAGGTGTTTCCAATTCATCATCATCTTCATTAGTTTCTGCATAGCGCTCCACGCGGGCTGACGAACTTGGTTCAGCCTGACGAACAATCGCTTCGCGGCGAAGATCCCAATCACCAAAGGCTGAACCTTTAGGCGCATCCGTTCTTTGACGGCTTGGAGCAGGAATATCAACCGTTTCGGTCATATCAAAGTTTCGTTCAAACTGCCCTGAGCGAACTTCGCGGTTTGGCTCAACTTGCTGCGGACGGCTTGGGCCAGTAGGCTGCTGTGTCTGACGAATACCGCTGACCTTTTCAACCTTGTCCTGACGGACACCAGTAGCCACAACAGTCACGCGGATTTCATCCTTCATGGACTCATCAATAGCAGTACCGAGCCAGATGTTCACACCATGACCTGCTGCTTGGTTGACAATTTCTGAAGCTTCTTCTGCTTCAATCAGAGTCATATCTAAGCCACCAGTAACGTTGACAATTACGTCCTCTGCACCATCAATGGTTGTTTCCAAAAGAGGTGAGTAGATGGCTTTGCGAGCAGCTTCGATGACGCGTTCTTCACCACTACCAACACCAATCCCCATCAGAGCATTACCCTTGTCTGCCATAACTGTTTTTACATCGGCAAAGTCAAGGTTAATCAGCCCTGGGCTGGTAATTAAGTCGGTAATCCCTTGGACACCTTGGCGAAGAACATTATCTGCTTCACTGAGTGCTTCAAGGAGTGGAGTCTTCTTGTCTACAATTTCAAGCAAGTTGTTATTTGAGATAATCAAGAGTGTGTCAACATGCTCGCGAAGTTCGTTGATTCCCTCTACCGCAAAAGTTCCACGCTTGCTTCCTTCAAAACCAAAAGGACGTGTAACTACAGCAACAGTCAGAGCACCAACATTTTTGGCGATACGAGCGATTACTGGAGCAGCACCTGTCCCAGATCCACCACCCATACCAGCAGTGATGAAGACCATATCTGCTCCTTGCAGAGCTTCAGTCAGGACTTCTTCGCTTTCTTCAGCAGCCTTGCGGCCAACTTCAGGCTGACCTCCAGCACCGAGTCCGCGAGTCAGCTTAGGACCGAGCTGAATAACTGTTTCAGCTTTGGCACTGCTAAGAGCTTGAACATCTGTATTTGCTGCGATGAATTCAACACCAGCAACACCTTCATCAATCATTCGGTTGATGGCATTGCCGCCACCTCCACCGACACCAATAACTTTAATTACTGCGCCTTGTGCAGCAGCAGCGTCAAATGAAAATGTCATATTCTCTGTATTCTCCTTAATCAAACATTTTGCCAATTAGGTTGCGCATCCGATCTGTAATACCGGTTTTTGGTTCTTGGTTTGGCACATCAGTACTGGCAACTGGAACTTCTTGGACCGGTTCCTCAGGAATCTCATCAGCTGGTTGAGGTTCAAAGCGCGGTACTGACTGAGCAGGACGCTCAAAGGATACAGGTCGATGGCGCAGTTGCTCATCACCATGAACAGCAACCTGAGCCAGCATATCCACATCTGTTAAGTTTCCAGCATACTCTGACAGACTGATAACATGTGCAAAGGCTGGATTGCGAATGCCGATTTGATTTGGCACATAAAGCTTCACATTCACGCCAAACACTTCCTGAGCCAGCTCAACCACTCCTGGAAGAATAGCTGCTCCACCAATAATCACAATACCACCTGGCAACTCGAGAAGATGCCTTCTATCCAAATCGCGTTTGATTTGCTCAAAAATGTGTTGGATACGAGCAGAAATAATTTCAGCCAGATACTTTTCAGTTACTTCAACCGGCTCAATCTCGCCAATCACTTCTACTTGGAAGGACTCTGTGCCAGCTTCAGGAACATAAGCAGAACCATAGTTAAACTTGAGACTTTCAGCCAACTTCTGTGAAGTCTTCAAAACCTTGGAGATATCCTTAGTTACGTAGTCGCCGCCTTCTTGGTATATATTCGTATATTGAAGTTCTTGACCTCTAACAGAAGCCACTGTAGTTTGGCCGCCACCCATATCAATAACAGTTGCCCCAAACTCACGTTCCCCTTCGTTCAAGATTGACTTAGTCATCGCCAATGGGGAGATAATAACGTTCTCAAGCTGAACTCCCGCGCGCTCCACTGTCTTGCGGAGGTTGTGGAGAATAGTCCGTGGTCCAGTATAGAGAAGACCACGCATTTCTAAGCGAATCCCCATCATGCCGCGTGGGTCACGAATCCCTTGGAAACCATCCACTACAAACTCTTCTGGGATGAAAGTAATCACTTCGCGGTCAGGAGTCATACTCTTAGTCAGAGCAGATCTAACAACATTCTCTACATCTGTATCTGTGATTTCCTTAGAATCACTAGTCACAGGAATCATACCCTGAGTAGGCTCAATCTGTAAGAGATTAGCCGGAAGTCCGACATTAACTAAACCAATTGAAATGCCTGCCTTTTCTTCTGCTTGAGAAATAGCTGTCTTAATGGCAGCAGCAGCAGCCTCAATATCAACAATAATTCCATCTTTAACGCCAGCGCTTTTTGCATTGCTGACCCCAATAACATTCATTTCATCGTTGATGTGCTCTGCCACCAACACTTTAATTGAGCTAGTTCCTATATCTAATCCAGTAAAAAAGCCGTCTCTAGCCATTACACCAGTCCTCTCTATCTTCCATGTTTCCGGTCTATACTAATAACGCTAAAAATTAGAGTTACCCAAACTTTATTATAACATAAAGAAAATGAAATTGCGCAGTTTTTCTACATATAATTTAGCGATTTTCGGTATTTCCCGGGTTTTCTGTTGAATTTTGCGGCTCTGCAGGTTCTTGTTCCTGACTTTCTGTCACCTGCCCAGCCGCTTGCTCTGTTTGCTGTCCAGTCGGGTCCTCTTCTGTTTTCTGCTTTTCTTCGTCAGAAGAAGACGGCTCGTTTTGAGCTCCTTCAACATAACTAAAAATCCCTGCTTCCATATCTACAACACTAGGTACCCCCTCTTCCAGCTGCGATTGGATTCCCTTGTAATATGGCAGTTTTTTGGCAATATGTGAAATTGGTACCAAAATTTTATTGCCATCATGCATGGTCAGCGTAACCAAGTCCGGTGTCACCTTGCTTGGAGTCAACTGAACTGTCTTAATATTTTTCTTGACCGAAGCCGGTACCTTTTCAATTTGAAGAGCAAATTCTTTAATCAATTTTTTATCTGAAAACTCTATCGAAATATGGGTTTCTGGCAAAGAATCTGCAGCAGTCGGGTCCGAAATAATCTCCCCATTTGTCAGAATAGGATAATACTGACCACCCTCATGCAGATAGGCCAGAACTCCGTACTCCTTGACCTTTACCTGAAAAGTAATCGGAAACTGATAAGCCATCTCCAGGTTGTTAATCCAAGGACTAGACGCTTTCATATTGCGGATATGATTACCGCCATTGATAAAGGTTGTTAAAGTATAGTCCTTCTCATCAATCTTACTGCTTTTGAGCAGTTCTTCCTGACTGACCATTTGGTTCCCTGAAAATTTGATAGTCTTCATGGTCGCCAGTGGCGTCAAAAAATAGACTGACAAGAGAAAAATCAAACCACTGCCCAGCAAAACCGGCAGCGCTCGATAAATATGAATCCTCGAGATATGCACCTTAGCAGCTTCTTTTTCTGCCTTTTTCTGAAGTTTCTCCAGTTTTTTGCGCTCTTTCTCGCTCAATTCGGTCTCTAGCTCAGATTCGGATGATTCATCTTCCAAATATTCTGTTTCTTCCTCTTCATAAGTTGAGTCGTCTTCTTCCGTCTCTTCAGCTATTTCTCCGCCTTCGATTGAGTCCTCAGCTTCAGCTTCTTTTACTTCCTCTTCTTCCAGCTCCTTCTGCTTACTTGCTTCTTCCTGAGCCTTCTTTTCAAGATATTCTTTGTTTCGTTTCTGCCATTCAGAGAGGTGCTCACTTACCTCTTCCTTTGGCTCATCGTGGTTTTTCTTGCTCATTTCTTTCCCTTGTCAATATCCGCTTTCAATAAAGCATAAAATTCATCTACAGACTTGATTTCCTGAGAATTTTTCATAGCTTGATGATAAGAAGCCTGGTTTGCCAAAAGGTCATCAAGTGCTGCCTGTAAATTGCTCATATCCAGCTGTTCCTCTGCCAATTGCTTGGCATATCCCTTTTTCACAAAATAATCCGCATTTTCAATCTGATCGCCGCGGCTGGCTTCGCGTCCCAGAGGAACGATAATGTGCAGCTTAGCCATGGCCAAGAGCTCAAAGATTGTATTGGAACCGCCGCGAGTCACCACTACATCTGCCAAGTCCATCAAAGGCTGGTAGAGGTCAGTCACATAGGCTCTGCGAAAGAGACGTTCAGACAGAGCATCCAAACTTGCATCGCCTGTCAGATTGATGATGTTATAATGCTCGGTCAGTGCAGCTTGATTCTGGCTGACAAAGTCATTAAAGACCTTGGCACCAGCAGAACCACCAACAAAAAGCAGGGTTGGCAGTTCTTTATCAAAATACTGACGAATTTCTTCCAGTTCCTGCGGTAGGACTGACTCTTGGTTACCGACCTTGGTCACAGCTCCCACATGCTCAATCTTGGTCAGACTGGAAGGTTGCTCAAAGGTTGCATACATCTTGGTCGCACACTTATAAGCGATTTTATTGGCCAAGCCAATGGATAGATCCGACTCATGAACATAAACAGGAACTCCTGACAGCCGGGCTGCAATCACGGGTGGAACGGACACAAAACCTCCCTTAGAAAAGAGAGCCTGCGGCCGCACCTTGAGCATGATGCCCAGCGACTGGAAAATGCCCCAGACGACCTTAAAGCCATCCAGCAGATTCTGCCAAGAAAAGTAGCGGCGAAGCTTGCCCGTAGCTACCGAATGGAAGGTTACATCCAGTCCTGACTTTTGGATTTCTTGATACTCAATACCATGCTTATCGCCAATATAGTGGACCTGCCAGCCTTCTTTGATAAATTTCGGAATCAGGAGAAGGTTGAGGGTTACATGCCCGACCGTTCCTCCGCCTGTAAATACAATCTTTTTCATTTTAACCTTTTAATTCTTCAAATGCAGCGAGAAATTCATCGCCACGAACTTCAAAATTACTATACATATCCCAGCTAGCATTGGCAGGACTAAGCAAGACAATGTCTCCTGGCTCCGCTTGCGCAAAGGCCTTATGAGCTGCATCCCGGACATCAGTCGCATCTAGATAAGAAACACCAGCCTGATCAGCTGCCCTCTTTACACGCGCAGCTGATTGTCCTAAGATTACCATTTTCTTGAGTCCTTTAATATCAGGCACCAACTCGTCAAATTCATTGCCACGGTCCAAGCCACCTGCAATCAGAATCACCTTGCTATTGTCAAAACCAGACAAGGCTTTCTGGGTTGCCAAGATATTGGTAGACTTACTGTCATTATAAAAAGCAACCTCATTTACACGCCCCACATACTGGAGTCGGTGCTTAACACCCCCAAAAGCTGACAAGACTTCTTTGATCGTCTGATTGTCAATGCCACGAAGTTTGGCTACTGCAATCGTAGCCAGAGCATTTTCGACATTATGACTGCCAGGAACGCCGATTTCAGCCGCCTGCATAATCGCTTCTCCACGGAAGGTCAAGACATCACCCTCTAAATAGGCACCATCCACCTTTTCAGTTGTTGAAAAAGGGACAACAGTAGCCTGAGTTTGACTAGCCATTTCCTTTGCCCAATCTTGATTGAAATTCAAAACCAGATAATTATCAGCTGTCATGTTTTTCTGGATATTCCACTTGGCAGCTGCATAGTCCTCAACAGAACCGTGATAATCCAAATGAGTCGGCATGAGGTTAGTAATAACAGCTATTTGCGGATGAAAAGCCTCAATCCCCATCAATTGGAAGGAAGACAATTCCATGACCAGCGTATCTTTGCTGCTGGCTGTTTGGGCTACTTGACTAGCAGGAAAACCGATATTACCAGACAATAAACCGTTTTGACCGCCAGCCGTCAAGACTTGCGCAATCATGGTTGTGGTCGTCGTCTTACCATTTGAACCCGTAATACCAATAATCGGTGCTTCCGAAATGAGATAAGCCAACTCGACTTCAGTAATGACTGGAATCTTCTTCTCCAGAGCTCGAACGACCATGGCATTGTCATAAGGAATACCTGGATTTTTCACCATCAATTCAAAGTCTTCGTCCAGCAACTCCAAGGGATGACCTCCTGTCACCACTTTAATGCCTTCTTCTAGCAAAGATTGGGCAGCAGGATTTTCCTCGAAAGGTTTCCCGTCGTTAACTGTCACGATGGCTCCTAATTTATCTAAAAGGCGAGCTGCTGACTCACCCGACTTGGCCAAACCCAGAACCAAGACCTTCTTATTGGCAAAATTTGCTATATTTTTCATAAGCAACCTCTTCCATTCATACTTCATTCTATTTTACCTTTTTTTGTGAAAATAAAAAAGTCATAGGAGTCTTTTATTTTCGACTGTAAGCAAGTTTTGAAAAAAATGATATGTTTTCATCTATTTGAAATATTTTGTAACATAAACCTATTATTTTTGTAAAAATATAGATCAACAAAAAAGCAAGATCTCAAAAAGTCTATCTAGCTTTCTAAGTTCTTGCTCATTTATTATTCTTCATCAAAATTCTTTTTTGATTTCTTAGGTGGCTTGAGGCGATTGATATCCCGCAAAGCCAAGACAGTCACTACGGATAGGCCGAAACCTACAAAATATTCAGCCGGCAACTGGAAAATTTTAAAAATGCCTAAGCCAAATAAGATAATTAAGGCTACAATCAGTAGCACCATGGTCACTGCATTAACAGTCCCTTTAATGCTTGATGGAACAGCAAAAATGTAGAAAAAGAGGATTAAAATCCCAATGATAAGATAAACCATCTTGCTGCTCCTTTCCTTTTTGCTTATTCAGCTGCAGCTGATTTTTTCTTTTTATTGGCTTTTTCGCGTTCTTGTTTGTTCAAAATTTGCTTACGCAGACGAATAGATTCTGGCGTTACTTCCATGTACTCATCATCGTTCAAGAACTCCAGCGATTCTTCCAAGGTCAAGATACGTGGTGTCTTGATAACTGCTGTCTGATCCTTGGTTGCAGAACGAACGTTGGTCATCTGCTTGGCTTTAGTGATATTAACAGTTAAGTCATTTTCACGAGAGTTTTCACCGATGATCATTCCTTCATAAACCTCAGTACCTGGGTTAACAAAAATAGTTCCGCGCTCTTCGATAGACATGATAGAGTAGGTCGTTGCCTTACCGGCATCGATGGAAACAAGCGCACCACGGTGACGTCCACCAATTTCACCTGGAATCAATGGCAAGTATTGGTCGAAGGTATGGTTCATGATACCGTAACCACGAGTCATGGATAAGAACTCAGTTGAGTAACCAATCAAACCACGTGCTGGAACTAGGAAGACCAAACGAGTTTGACCATTACCAGTTGAGATCATATCCAACATTTCACCCTTACGTTCAGAAAGGCTTTGGATAACAGATCCTTGGTACTCTTCTGGAGTATCGATTTGGACGCGCTCAAATGGCTCACATTTGACACCGTCAATTTCTTTCACGATAACTTCTGGACGAGATACTTGCAGCTCATATCCCTCACGACGCATGGTTTCGATCAGGATTGACAAGTGCAATTCTCCACGACCTGAAACTGTCCACTTATCTGGTGAATCTGTTGGGTCAACTCGAAGGGATACATCTGTTTGCAGTTCTGCCTGCAGACGTTCTTCGACCTTACGAGAAGTCACCCATTTTCCTTCACGACCTGCAAATGGTGAGTTGTTAACCAAGAAGGTCATTTGAAGTGTTGGTTCATCAATGTGAAGGATTGGAAGAGGTTCAATGGCATCTGTCGGTGTAATGGTTTCACCAACAAAGATATCTTCCATGCCTGATACCGCAATCAGGTCACCCGCTTTTGCTTCGTTGATTTCACGACGTTCCAAACCAAAGAAACCAAATAGTTTTGTAACACGGAAGTTCTTGGTAGTGCCGTCTAATTTAGACAGGGTTACTTGGTCACCAACCTTAACAGTACCACGGAAGACACGGCCGATACCGATACGGCCAACGAAGTCATTGTAGTCCAAGAGTGAGACTTGGAACTGCAAAGGCTCATCTGAGTTGTCCACTGGAGCAGGGATATGGTCGATAATGGTATCAAAGATTGGTGCCATTGTTTTTTCTTGATCAGCTGGATCGTCTGACAATGAAGAAGTTCCGTTGATAGCTGAAGCATAAACAACTGGGAAATCAAGCTGGTCATCGTCTGCACCAAGCTCAATGAAGAGCTCCAATACTTCGTCTACTACTTCTGCTGGACGAGCTGATGGTTTGTCGATTTTGTTGACAACAACGATTGGGACAAGATCCTGTTCCAGGGCTTTTTTCAATACGAAACGAGTTTGTGGCATGGTTCCTTCGTAGGCATCTACCACCAAAACAACACCGTCAACCATTTTCATGATACGCTCAACTTCTCCACCAAAGTCCGCGTGTCCTGGTGTATCCATGATGTTGATACGAGTCCCGTTGTAAGCAACGGCTGTATTTTTAGCAAGGATCGTAATACCGCGCTCTTTTTCGATATCGTTTGAGTCCATAGCACGCTCTGCCAACTCTGTACGTGCATCAAGAGTTTCAGATTGCTTCAATAATTCGTCAACGAGGGTTGTTTTCCCGTGGTCAACGTGGGCGATAATCGCAATGTTACGGATATCTTCTCTTAATTTTGTCATGATTTCCTCTGAATTTTTAAATTTTATTTCTAACTGAACAATTATACCACAGACGCAGGCAAAAAACACGGCTTTGATAAGTGTAAATGTTTTCATTAAAAAATATGGGAGCTGCATGAGGATTTGCATTTCCCATCCTGAAAATTTATGATATGATTTAGAAAAAAACAAGGAAAACAGATGCGCCTCGACCAACTGCTGGCTGCCAATCATATCAGCCGAAAAAAGATGAAACAAAGCCTTTTGCAAAAACAGATTTTAGTGGATGGTAAGCCCGCCTGCAAACTCAGCCAAAACGTTGATACCGGCCTGCAGCAGATTACTTTTCAAGGAAAACAGGTCAGCGGTCCTGCCCACCATTACTACATGCTGAATAAACCTGAAGGTGCGGTCACTGCCAATCGCGACGCTGAAAAATTGACTGTTCTGGATTTGCTGGACAAGGAGGTAGAGAAAGAAAATCTTTACTCTATCGGACGGCTGGATAGAGATACCGAAGGGCTTCTTCTGATTACCGATAATGGTCCTTTGGGATTTCAGCTTCTGCACCCTCAATACCATGTTGAAAAAACCTACTATGTGGAAGTCAACGGACGTTTAACTCCTAAGGACAAATCTTCCTTTCAGGAAGGCATTCGCTTTTTGGATAGCACCATCTGCCAACCCGCCCAGCTCTCTATCCTCTCTAGCAACTCCAGGATGAGCTGTGCTACCGTCAAGATTTCCGAGGGGAAATTCCACCAGATCAAAAAGATGTTTCTGGCAGTTGGTGTTAAAGTCACCTATCTCAAACGAATTCAATTTGGAGATTTTACATTAGACCCAGACCTAGCAAAAGGTGATTGCCGTCCTTTAAACCAAGAAGAATTAGGAATTATTAAAAAATATTTGGAGAAAAGTTGGTAAAAAAAAGCTTTAAAAAATAAAGCTTTTTCTTAATTCCTAAAACCGTTCATGAATTGTTTTATCAGCTAGCTTTCACCTTGCCATTCCAAGAATCCAACCCATAAGAAAGAATATAAATTTCTTTAAAACCTTGTTTTTTCAGATACAGAGCCGCATTGGTTACGCGCTGACCACGACTATTTTCATAGAGGAGAACAGCCTTGTCCTTGCGAAGTGCACCGACACTATCCTTGAGCTGCTGAGATGGAATATTGCGAGCGCCTAAGATATGCTTCCGGTGAAAATCTGATGGATCCCGCAGATCAACCAACTGACCTTGGCGAATCAAATCTTCAAATTCCCCGTTATCCACGATTTTTGCTGCCTGACGAAGGCGCAAATAATTAAAGCCCATCCAGCCAATTATTCCTAAAAGTACCGCCCACAAAATCCAAATTGTCATCTCAAGTCTCCTTTTTCTTTTCTAAATATTCTAACTCTAAGCGATGTTCTCGTCGCAAGACTGACTCCGCCTCAAAATAAGCTAGCTTATCCATTAGACCGGCATCGTAAATCCTCTTCAGCTCGATTTTCATCATCTCAATATCGTAAAGGCGCTTGCCCATATAGATAATGATTCCGAAACTTTTAAGAAATTGCTGAACATCATACAGGGTTTTCATGAGCTATATTTTATCAGATTTTCTAGCGCTTTTCAAGATGAAAAAAGCAGAAAGGAAAGCCTGTTTCCTTTCTGCTTGGCATGGATTATTTTTTATAAACCTGGCGCTTGACCAATTTCAGCTGTCAACATCCAGATAGTCTTTTCAAGGTCTGCCTTGGCACCGACAAAGATATCATTGGTTACATCGTCCCCTTCTTGGTCTGTTACATCCAAAGCTTCCTGGTAAAGACCTGTCAGATAACGGAAAATCTCAATCACTCGCGCCAGACTTTCTTCTACATTCTTGCTGAATTCACCAGCTTTTTCTTCAATCTTACTGTGTTGGATAAACTCGGTCAACGTAGAATAAGGCTTGCCTCCCAGTGTAATCAAGCGCTCGCTAACTTCATCCAAAGTTGTATCCAAAGTTTCCATGTATTCATCCATTTTTGGATGCCAAACCATGAAGCCTGCGCCACGCATATACCAGTGAACTTGGTGAAGAGCAATATGAGCTGTATAAAGGTTTGCCACTACTTGATTAAGAATAGCCTTTGTCTTTGGCAAAGCCTTTTGATTGCTGAAAGTTGCTACGTCAGTTGCTGCACCATTTTTTACTTGTGTCATTGTATTTACCTCGTTTTTATTTATAATGATTCTAATCTTTTTAGATTATGGTTTAATTATAATGCTTCTAAATAAGAAAGTCAAGACAAAAGATTCAAAAAAAGACTTTATTAGAAAAGTTGCAAAATTTCAGAATTTTTCTGTTTAAAATTACGAATAAATAAGTATGATTCACCTATACTTTTTTATCGTTGGTACTGTCTTTGCCTCATTCCTAGGCTTGGTCATCGACCGCTTCCCAGAGCATTCTATCATTGCTCCCGCTAGCCATTGCAATGCCTGCGGGAAAAGATTGGCACCGCGTGATTTGATTCCTATTTTTTCTCAAATCTTAAATCTTCTTCGTTGCCGCTTCTGTGGAGACAAGATTCCCTTACGCTATTTATTTTTTGAATCTATCTTGGGCGGTCTTTTTCTGGCAACCTCCCTGGGCATTCTTTCCATTAGTCAATTATTGGTAGTCACCATGGGCTTAACCTTAGCTATCTACGACCAAAGAGAGCAGCAATATCCCCTGATGGTATGGCTGATTTTTCAGCTCTTGCTAATAGTGACAGCGAGCATCAACCTTCTCATGCTCTTCTTTTTAGCCCTAGGACTTCTGGCCTTCTTTTGTAATCTTCGTATTGGAGCTGGCGACTTTCTATTCCTTGCTTCCTGCTCAGCCATTTTCAGTCTGACGGAAATTCTCATTCTTATCCAAATCGCTAGCTTCGCTGGTCTCGCCTGTTTTTGCTTTAAAAAGAAAAAAGACAGGCTGGCATTTGTACCCTGTCTTTTGTTTGGTGTATTTGCTGTTTTAATTTTTAAATGTATTGTGTAATTCGTAAAAGTACTATATAATGAAAGCAGATTATTTATTAAGGGGATTTTATTATGAAATTAGAATTACCAAAATCAAAATTAAAAATGCCTAACATTGATGAAAAATCGATGTTAAAAGTTCTTGACTGGACTTATGAAACTACAATTAATGGTATCCCTGGTCAAAAGACTATAGAAGAACTAGCTGCTGATTATTTGAAGCATGATGATATAGAAACTGCAATTTCAAAGATGATTACTTATCAAACTTCAAAAGCTGGAATATCTGGTTTCGTTACTGGATTTGGGGGAATATTAACAATGCCGGTAACTATTCCAGCCAATATAACTTCTGTTATTTTAGTTCAAATGAGAATGATTGCCACTATAGCTTATATGAGAGGATACGATTTAAAGAGCGATCAAGTTCAAACATTTGTTTATGCCTCATTAACTGGAACATCTGTTGCTGATATTGCAAAGAAAGCCGGGATTATTATTGCAAATAAAATGGCAACTGGAGTAATTAAAAAAATCCCTGGAAAAGTACTAACAAAAATTAATCAAGCGGTTGGTTTTAGATTGGTAACCAAATTTGGCACTAAAGGAGCTGTGAATTTAGGAAAAATGGTTCCTATTGCTGGTGCTCTTATAGGCGGAGTTGTGGATACCGCATCAACTCAAATCATTGCGAAAAATGCTTTAAAAACCTTTACTTCTAAAGGAATTAATATAGGAGACGGTACAATTATTGATATCAAATAAAGAAAATAATGAGGTTCGATAGAAAGAACCTCATTTTATTTATTTCTTATAGGCTGCTGCTTCTTGGATAAAGGTTGCTATGCTGGCGTCCTTTTCATGAAGAGCTTTGACAATCTTAGATCCGACAATGACTCCGTCTGAGACTTGATTGAAGCGATCAACATCCCCTAAAGTTGAAACACCAAAGCCCGTCAGTACTGGAATCTCAGCAATACCATGGAGCTTGCTCAAATGCTGGTCCAAATCATTGCGGTAGCTTCCGCTCTTACCCGTCACACCGTTGATGGCTACAGCGTAGATAAAACCTTCAGCTTCCTTGATCAGCTCCTGCTGACGTTCTAGGCCAGTCGTCAGGCTCACTAAAGGAACTAGAGCGATATCTGAATCTTCCAGCAGAGGCAAGATAAAGTTCCTATGCTCGTAGGGCAGATCCGGAATAATCAATCCTTTAACCGGTGTCGTAGCCAAATCCTTGACAAAATCTTTGAGCCCGTACTGGAAAATAGGATTAAAGTAGGTCATAATGATGAGAGGCAGCTGAGTGTCCAAATTCTGCAAGCTTGCCACTAAAGACTTGGCCGAAGTATGGTGACCCAGACTTCTCAGACCGGCTTCTTCAATAACCGGCCCATCTGCAACAGGGTCTGAAAATGGCAGGCCGATTTCAATAGCTGACACACCCAAGTTTTCCAAAAACGAGATGGTTTCTGCTAATCCTGCTAAACCTTTCTCGTGATCACCAGCCATAATATAAGGAAGGAAAATTCCCTTGCCTTCTCTTTTGATGGTTTCTAAATGCTGAGTGAGTGTTTTAGTCATGGGTACCTCCTTTTTGAGCCGCTTCTTTTTCCAAGCGTTCCTTTACCTGAACGACATCCTTGTCACCACGGCCGGATAGGCAGACGATCATTGATTTATCTGGTCCCAACACCTTAGCCAACTTAACTGCGTAAGCAATAGCGTGGCTAGACTCTAGAGCAGGGATAATCCCTTCGATACGAGACAGGAGCTGGAAGGCTTCCAAAGCTTCTTCATCTGTGACTGGGACATAAGTGGCGCGCTTGATAGCATTAAAATGAGAATGTTCAGGACCGATGCCCGGATAGTCTAGCCCGGCAGAGATAGAGAAAGCTTCCAGAATCTGCCCTTGCTCATCCTGCAAGACATCCATCAAGGCACCGTGTAAAACCCCCGGGCGGCCCTTGGTTAAGGTCGCAGCATGTTCATCTGTATCCACGCCCCGTCCAGCTGCTTCTGTTCCATACATAGCCACTGTGCTATCCTCTACAAAGGGATAAAAGAGCCCAATAGCATTGGAACCACCGCCAACGCAGGCGACTAAAGCATCGGGTAAGGCACCTGCATTTTGCTCAGCAAACTGGCGCTTGGCCTCACGCCCAATCACGCTCTGATAGTCGCGGACAATCTCTGGGAAGGGATGAGGTCCCAAGGCCGACCCCATAATATAGTGAGTATCATCGACCTGAGCCACCCAAGCTCGCAAGGCAGCATTGACTGCATCCTTGAGAACTCGAGAGCCATCGGTCACAGACTCTACCTTGGCTCCCAGAAGTTCCATACGAAAGACATTGAGTGCTTGGCGCTTGACATCTTCTTCGCCCATATAGATAGTGCAGTCCATGTTGAAAAGGGCTGCAGCTGTGGCGGTGGCTACTCCGTGCTGGCCCGCACCAGTCTCCGCAATAATTTTCTTCTTGCCCATTCGCTTGGCTAATAGGACCTGACCTAGGGCATTATTGATTTTATGTGCCCCGGTATGGTTGAGGTCTTCCCGCTTCAGATAAATCTTAGCACCGCCAGCATAGGCTGTCAGATTTTTAGCAAAATAGAGAGGATTTTCTCGCCCTACATACTGCTTCAGCAACTCGTCCAGCTCAGCCTGAAAGGCTGGGTCTTTTTTACTCTCACGGTAGGCTTTGTCTAGCTCCAAAACTGCTGTCATCAGCGTTTCGGGAACAAAGCGCCCACCAAACTCACCGTAAAATCCTTCTTGATTGGGTTGATTATATGCCATCTTTCACTCTTTCTATAAATTCTTTTATCTTTTCTAAGTCCTTCTGGCCGTCAGTCTCGACCCCGCTTGAGACATCAACTGCGTAAGGGGCGAAGTGCTGAATCGCTTCTCGGACATTTCCTGCATTCAAACCACCGGCGATAAAGAAGGGCTGGTGGATTTGATTCTTGTCAAAAGCTTGCCAGTCAAAGGTCCGACCACTACCGGCAAGAGGGGCATCAAAGAGCAGGTAGTCCGCTTGTTGGCTGACTCCTTTTAACGCTCCCTTGACCTGATAAGCTCGAATAACCGGCCGGCCGATCTCAGACAGAAGATCTTCATTAAAATCGCCATGAATCTGCACCAAATCCAGATTTGCCACCGAAATAGCTTCCTGCAGCTCTGCTAAACTCGGAGAGACGAAAACTCCTACCTTTCGGACAGTAGGCGGCACCAAGGCAGCTAGCTCCTGAGCTTGCTCCAAACTAACCCTCCGACGGCTCTCAGCAAAGACAAATCCAATATAATCTGCACCAGCCTGGCATGCCGTTTCCACAGCGCTGGCCGTTGATAAGCCGCAAATCTTAACCTTTGTCAATTTTCAGCTCCTTGATTTTTTCTGCCACATCCTCTGCCTGCATCAGGGCTGTTCCGACTAGAACCGCATGGAAATAAGGAGCTACTAGCTCAGCATCTTCCTTGCTGAAAATAGCGGACTCAGACACGTAAACCCTGTCATCTTTGAAATGGGCAGATAGCTGAAGACTTGTATTGATATCAGTCTCAAAAGTAACTAGATTGCGGTTATTGACACCGATTATCTGTGCTCCTATTCTATGGGCAATTTCCAGCTCCGCCAGATTATGGGTTTCGACCAGAACTTCCAAGCCTAAACCTGTCGCAAAATCATAGAGTTCTTGCAGCCGCTTTTCAGACAAAGCAGCTACAATCAGAAGAATAACTGTCGCTCCTGCATTGCGGGCGCGAACAATCTGCTTTTCATCAATGATAAAGTCCTTATTGAGGGTTGGAATGGTCACTTGACTGGAAATCTCTCTCAGGTAATCCAGATGTCCTTTGAAGAAAATCTCATCTGTCAGGACCGAAATCATGGCTGCACCGCATCGTTCATAGGTGCGAGCCTGCTCCACAATATCCACACCGAGATTAATATCTCCCAGACTGGGGCTGGCTTTTTTAACCTCAGCAATCAGCTGCAGCTCTTGAGGACGACTTTTGAGATATTCATAGAGGGAATAGGTCGAGCGCAGAGGTTGCAGCTCTTCATAAGACATAGCCGCCACTTCCTGCTCTTTTTGCTTTAGAATGGTTGGGAGAAATTCTTTACTCATTTCTGATACTCCTGTAGTTGCTTGAGTTTTTCATAGGCTGCACCGCTTGCAATTACTTGGCGGGCCAAAGCTATTCCTTCTTCTATGCTGTCTGATTTCCCATTAGCATAGAAGCCCAATCCCGCATTCAGCACTGTCGTTTCTAGATAGGGGCTGGCTTGATTTTGCAGGACAGATAGCAGAATTTCTGCATTTTCCTTGGCATTGCCTCCGCGAATCGCTTCAAGAGCTATCTCTTCCATGCCAACATCTGACGGCAGAAAGCTGTGCAGGCTGATTTGCCCATCTTCCAGCAGAGCATACTGGGTACGGCCATGAAGGCCGGCCTCGTCAAGACCATCCGGCCCCGACACGACTACTGCACGCTTACGGCCCATATTTTTTAAAACCTCTGCTGTGCTCTCTAACATATCCGGCCGGCTGGTCCCCAAAAGCTGAGTTTCTAGACTCATGGGATGGATAAGGGGGCCAGTTAGATTCATGATTGTGGGAATGCCTAAGCTAAGACGTGCTGGCATGATGTATTTCATGGCTGGGTGCATATTCTTTGCAAAGAGAAAGACGATACCTGTCTGCTCAAAAACCTTGCCCAAGCTAGCAGCGTCCAAGTCTAGATTGATACCCAGAGCTTCTAACACATCAGCTGAGCCTGACTTAGAAGAAATGGAGCGATTGCCGTGCTTGGCCATCTTAATCCCGCCACCTGCCAGTATAAAAGCTGCCGTAGTCGAAATATTGAAGCTGAAAGACTTGTCTCCACCGGTACCGCAATTGTCCATTGCAGTGCGAATAGTGGTTGGAATCTGCTTAGCATGGCCTCGCATTACCTGAGCCAAAGCAGTTCGTTCCTCAATCGTCTCCCCCTTCATCTTAAGCCCCAGCAAGAAAGCTACAATTTGAGACTCTGTCACCCGTCCAGTGACAATACGCTCAATAACATCTGTCATCTCAGCGCTGCTTAAATCCTTAAAATCAGCTAGTTTTGCAATTATCTCTTTCATACATCCTCCTTTATTTTACTAAATCGATGAAATTCTTGATAGACGACAAGCCGTCCGGCGTGCCAATACTTTCTGGATGATACTGAAAACCATAAATGGGCAGACTCTTGTGCTGGATAGCCATGATCGAGTTATCATCAGCCGCCCGAGCCGTCACTTCAAAATCCTCCGGCATCTCCTCAATCAAAATCGAATGATAGCGCATAACCGGCTGTCCATCCTCTAGCCCCTCATAGATAGGAGATTTTCCCTCAAAACGCAGAATACTTTGTTTGCCGTGCATGACTTTGGGAGCCAATCCTAGCTTTCCGCCAAATACTTCTGCAATGGCTTGGTGCCCCAAGCAAATCCCCAATATCGGCTTTTTACTAGTAAAATCACGGATAAGTTCTTCCATCCGTCCTGCATCTGCTGGCCAGCCTGGACCCGGAGATAGAACCAAAGCATCAGCTTCTTCTGCCGCTTGATAAAGGCCTGCATCATCATTACGCAAGACCTTAACTTCTGCAAAATTGCCGATATACTGGGCTAGATTGTAAGTAAAAGAATCATAATTATCAATCAATAAAATCATTGCATCTCTCCTATCTTGGTCATTGATTTGGCCTTGTTGATGGTTTCTTGGTATTCATTAGTAGGGATCGAGTCATAAACAATACCCGCTCCAGCTTGAACGTAAGCTCTGCCATTTTTCAAAACCATAGTGCGTATAGTGATGGCAAAATCCATATCGCCTGTCGCAGACAGATAGCCAATAGCCCCCGCATAAACGCCACGTTTTTCCTGCTCTAGCTCATAAATCCGTTTCATGGCTCGAATCTTAGGCGCACCCGAAACGGTGCCGGCCGGCAGGGTTGACTTGAGCGCATCCATAGCTGTCAGTTGAGGCAGAAGCTGACCACGGACCACACTGGTCAGGTGCATGACATAGCGGAAATACTCTACCTCCATGTACTTAGTGACTTCCACGCTGTTATTCTGGGCAATTTTACCGATATCATTACGCCCTAAATCAACTAACATACGATGCTCAGCCACTTCCTTCTCGTCAGCCAGCAACTCCTTCGCCAAGGCTTTATCTTCTCTTTCATCCTGCCCGCGCGGTCTGGTCCCAGCAATAGGATTGGTCGTAACCTGCCCCTGCTTGACAGAGACCAGACTTTCTGGGCTGGCTCCGATGATCTGATAATCCCCGAAATCATAAAAGTAGAGATAGTTGGAAGGATTGGTCACACGCAGATTGCGATAGTAATCCAGTGGCCTACCAGAATACTCTGCTGAAAAACGCTGACTGAGAACGCATTGGAACATGTCTCCCTGCCGAATCAAGCTACGCGCTTCTTCCACCATTTTTTCAAAAGTTGCTTGCTCGATATGACTCTGGAAGTTCAAACTGGATAGTTCCAGCGGTGAAAATTCATCTACCGCTGGCTGCGCCAGCTCAACCATAATCCTCTCCAGACTGGCAGCTAAATCAGCTTCGCTTCTATCACTGTAGAGGGCCTCCTCAAGGATATAGACCTTGTCTTTTTTATGGTCAAAAACCATGTAACTCTCATAGACGAAAAAGTGCATATCCGGCGTCCCAATCACATCAGCTGGAATCTGGCCAATCTCCTCATAGAGGGAAATCATATCGTAACCGACAAAACCGATGGCTCCACCGCCAAAAGGCAGGTCTGAATGATGATCTTTTTTCACTGCCAACTCATGCAGATAGTCCAATGGATCTGCCTCGATTACTTGCCCGTTCTTTGTTAACTGGCCGTTTTCATAGCGAACTTCAAAGACCGGGTTATAAGCTAGGATAGAAAAGCGAGCTGTCTCGCTATCTCTCGGAATACTCTCCAAAATCACCTTGTGGTCGCCCTGAATCCGCATATAAGCTAGAATCGGCGATAAAATATCAGCTGGTAAAATCTTTTGCATAATTTTTCTTTCTATTTAAATCAGAAGCGTTTAAGGAGGAACAAACTGCTAGCTATGACCGCATTCCACAAGAACAGATAGCACCTGTCTACTGTCATAACTTGCTCCAGAACTACAGAAAAACGCCCGCACAGTTCATCCTGTGAGGGCGTATCATCGCGGTGCCACCTCAGTTATGGAGTTTTCAGGCTCCACATCTCATTTACTTATTTACAGTCATTTAGCTTCCTTTTAGTAGAAGGCAGCATACTGGTTTACAACAAAGCATGCTAACAAAGTAATAAAAGATCAACTAAATGACAAAATTTTGACTCCAGCAGCCCATTTCATAACTTCTCCTGCCTGTTTTCAGCAACCACAGACTCTCTGAAAGGAGGGATGTTACTACTCTTCTGCTGGGTATTTTATTTCCGTTTTTCTAGATAGTCGGCAATGGCTGCCACATCCTTGTCTCCACGACCGGATACATTGATAATGATGATTTGGTCAGATGACAGTTGCGGAGCTCGCTTGATGGCTTCAGCAATGGCGTGAGAACTTTCGATTGCTGGCAAAATTCCTTCCTTTTGTGTCAAGAGAAGCAAGGCGTCCACAGCTTCATCATCTGTCGCTGCCACGTATTCTACTCGACCAGAATCTTTAAAGAAAGCATGTTCAGGACCAACTCCAGGATAGTCCAAGCCTGCCGAAATGGAGTAAACCGGCGCTATCTGACCATCTTCAGCAAAGACAGCGTAAGTCTTCATACCGTCCACTACTCCGACACTTCCCTTGGTCATGGTAGCTGCGTGCTGGTCTGTATCAAGACCACGCCCGGCTGCTTCAACACCAACCAGCTTGACTTCTTCATCCGCTACATACTGAGAGAAAGCGCCGATAGCATTGGAACCACCACCTACACAGGCGATTACATAATCCGGCAAGCGGCCTTCCTTGTCCAAAATCTGACGGCGTGATTCTTCACTAATCACCTTTTGGAACTCATGGACAATCGTCGGATAAGGGTGAGGTCCGACAGCCGAACCCAAAACATAGAAGGCTTCCAAATCACTCATCCAAGCTCCAAAGGCTGCATCCACTGCATCCTTGAGGGTTTTGGTGCCTGTTTCCACAGCGTGAACAGTCGCTCCCATCATTTCCATGCGGAAGACATTGAGGCGCTGACGTTCTACATCTTCTGCTCCCATGTAAACATCGCACTTCATACCAAACTTGGCTGCGGCTGCCGCAGT
Source organism: Streptococcus sp. AS14 (assembly GCF_000286495.1). Classification (NCBI taxonomy): domain Bacteria; kingdom Bacillati; phylum Bacillota; class Bacilli; order Lactobacillales; family Streptococcaceae; genus Streptococcus; species Streptococcus sp. AS14. Next base: position 53,946 of record NZ_ALKI01000013.1, on the reverse strand, counting down.
TGCCACACCATGCTGGCCAGCTCCAGTTTCAGCGATGACTCGGGTCTTGCCCATGCGCTTAGCCAGAAGAATCTGTCCCAAAACATTATTGAGCTTGTGTGAGCCCAGATGATTGAGATCTTCCCGCTTCAGATAAATCTTAGCTCCGCCTAGGTGCTGGGTCAGACTTTCTGCATAGTAGAGCGGGGTTTCCCGACCTGAATAATCTGCCAAATAATGTCGGTATTCATTTAAAAATTCTGGATCATCCTTGTACTTCTCAAAAGTAGCTTCTAATTCATCCAGCAAGGTCTGGATAGGCTCTGGTACAAAGGAGCCACCGAATTGCCCAAAATATCCTTTAGTTTCTGTCATATTAACTGCCTCTTTTCTTTATTTTCAAGCAAAAGCAAAACAAAAGCCCACACACAGAAAAAACTCTGTGTGAGGGCGTAAAATCGCGGTGCCACCTCAATTATGGAGCAAAGTATAGACTGCCTCCATATCTCTGTCTTGTCTAACAACAAGCTGCACTATAAGGTGTGCTCACCGAATTTTTATTGCTTCAAATTCATTTTTTGCATCAGCCCATTTCATAACCTTCCACTGCCTGTTTCCACCAACCACAGACTCCCTGAAAGTAGAAAAATTATTACTTTTCTGATGATTTATTTTATTATAGGCCTTTCCCTTTTTCTTGTCAAGAAAAAATTTATTTTTTCTCCCAAATCCGAACCTTTCGCTGGCTAATCTCTTTTGAAAGCGTCGTCTTGACGATTTTTCCAGATTTTCTGACCAAGCTGAAATGCCCGCCAAGCCAGATAGCCACCCAAAGTGTTAGTCCAGAGATCATCAATCTCAAAGACTCGATTAGCGTTGATAAGGAGGTCCAGCAGAATCTGAGTCACTTCGATAGACAGACTCATCCCAAAGCTCAGCCATACAATCTTCTTGGTCTTCCGCAATTTCGGAAAGAGGCAAAGCAATTGAAAAATTAAAGGCGATAGCAGAAAGATATTGGCTAGATTTTGGATAAATACCTTGACCAGCTGAAGCCAGGAAGTAATCTCCCCAATGTTGACAAAGGAATTAAAAGGAATTAACAAAACCACTATTCGGCCAAAGTACTGGATTCCCGGCGTCTCCATTCCCGGCTCTGGAACTTGAGGAATAAAGCACAAAATGCAAAGCATCAAGAAATAGAGCCAGTTTCCCCCTACCAGCAATCTCCGTCCCTTAGCAGTCAGCTCACCGTCTGAAGTCAGATAGTTCTTAAGGCTGAACATTTTCTACCAATGCTTTCTCGCGATCACGCTTCATGGTATTCGAACGCAGCTGACCGCAGGCCGCATCAATATCTGTACCATGTTCCTGACGAACAACACAGTTGACTCCGTTTTTCTTGAGGGTATCGTAGAAGGCCATCACGCGCTCTTTGGGACTGCGACTGTATTGGTCGTGCTCGCTAACTGGATTGTAAGGAATGAGATTGACATAAGATAGTTTCTTAATGTTCTTGAGTAGCTCAGCCAGCTCCTTGGCCTGCTCTACCCCGTCATTGACTTCATTGAGCATGATGTACTCAAAGGTCACACGACGGTTCGTCGTCTCAATATAGTATTCGATAGCTGCAAAAAGCTTTTCGATAGGGAAGGACCGGTTAATCCGCATGATGCTGGTCCGTAAATCATTATTCGGGGCATGGAGGGATACAGCTAGATTGACCTGCACACCTTCATTAGCAAAGTCACGAATCTTATGAGCCAGCCCTGAAGTTGAAACCGTGATATGGCGGGCACCGATAGCCAAACCTTTGTCATCATTGACCGTCCGGACAAACTTGAGCACATTGTCATAATTGTCAAAAGGCTCACCGATTCCCATAACCACGATATGACTGACCCGCTCATCCTGACCACGCTCGTCAAAATACTTCTGAACCAGCATAATCTGAGCTACAATCTCACCGTTATTGAGGTCTCGTTGCTTTTTAATCAAGCCAGAAGCACAGAAGGTACAGCCGATATTGCAACCAACTTGGGTGGTCACACAGACAGAAAGTCCATAGTGCTGGCGCATGAGCACCGTCTCAATCAGCATACCGTCCGGCAGCTCAAAGAGGTACTTGACCGTACCGTCAGCAGACTCCTGAACAATGCGCTGTTTAAGCGGATTGACGACAAACTGATCATTTAACTTGGCAATCAAGTCCTTGGATAGATTGGTCATCTCTTCAAAAGACTGGACCCGCTTGCGGTAGAGCCACTCCCAAATCTGGGCAGCACGGAATTTCTTTTCTCCCTGAGCTTCCGCCCATTCAATCATTTCCTGGCGCGTTAAGCTATAAATAGATGGTTTCATTTTTCTCCTTTATTCTGGCGAATCACAAAATGGCGATTGCTGTCTTTTTGCTTTTTCTGCCTATCTTGCTGGGAATTGTTGCGAGAGCGCTTATTGTCTCTTTTAGAGCGGCTGTCTCGGTCTCGCTCGCTTCTGCGATTGCGGTTGCTCCCAGAACGGCTGTTGCGAGAACGTTTTGACCGACCTTCTGTCTCTTTCTTGCCATGCGATTTCTTATCAAAGGAAGCGCGCTGGGGATTTGGATTTTCTAAGACAAAATAAGCACAGCCATAACTGCAGTACTCCAGCAAATAGTCTTCTAAGCGGCTGATCTTCTCATCGCTTTCATTAGCCCGCTCGTCCTTGTAAAAACCACGCAGGCGCAGCTGCTCATTGCCCCAGTCACCGACAATATAGTCAAACTTGGTGAGAATTTCTGAAAAACGCTGATGAAAGGCAGTCAAGTCAAAGCCTTCCTTATAGTTCTCAATCAATTCAAACTCGAATTTTTCTGCAACAATCTTGCTATCAATCTGTTTAAACTCCGGTCCTGGGAATTTATTATAATTATACAATTCAGGTGAAATATCTTTACGCATACTCTTCCTTTAACAATCTTGGATAGTTTATCTACAACACTTTATTTTATCATAAATCAGCCAGTATTTCGCGGACTTTTCATCAAAAATATCTTTCTGAAAAAAGTCAGACGATTTAAAGTAGAAAAGGTCGTCTAATTTTGTCTATTTCACAAGAAAAATCTTAGCAAAAGCTAAGATTTTATTTGTTCTTTTTCAGATAGTCAATGGCGTCCTGCAGCGTTTTAACTGGAACAATTTTCATATCCGTTTTAATCTTCTTGGCTGTCTCCAGAGCCGTTTGGTAGTTGTTTTTCCCATTTGGAGAAAGCTTCTTCTCTTCCTCTGTAAGTTCATTGTTGGGTGCAAAGAAGATATCTGCTCCGCTTTGGGCTGCTGAAACAACTTTCTTATCAATTCCGCCGATTTCGCCAACTTCACCTTCCCGACTGATGCTGCCGGTCCCTGCAATATCGCGGCCGTCACGAAGAGTCGGATCAGCCAACTGGGTATAAATAGCTAAGCTAAACATGAGACCAGCACTAGGACCGCCGATACCTTCAGTTGAAAATGTAATCGGAATATTACTGCTGACTTCCGTCCTGTCTATCAGACTAATCCCAATCCCGTTCTTACCGTTCTCCAACTTGATAATCTTGCCGGTTGCTGATTTCTCCTGACCATCTTCTTGGAAAGTCACCTTGACCTTATCTCCAAGCTTCTGCGAGTTGACATACTTGACCAGCTCCTCAGAGCTTTCAAAGATCTTGTCATTGACACCGGTTACCGTATCAGCAATATTGAGAACTCCCTTGAAAGTTGAGTTATCTGCCACCTGCAAGACATAAACTCCCAGATAGTCCATCTTGATCTCTTTACCAGCCGTCGTTAACCCTTGATATTTGGCCATATTTTGCGATGTTTCCATGTAAAATTGGTTGATCCGATTAAACTCATCGTCCGTGGAGCCACCGGTCATATCCTTAGCGGAATAAATATCTGTAAAAGGGGTCAGCCAAGCATAGACCAGATGAGCAAAGGTTGCCTGCTCTACTCCGACCGTCACAAAATTGTAGGAGCCCGCTTCCTTGTCGGCCTTATTATCAACTATCAAGACCTGACGAACATCCTCGGCACCACCAGGAACTTCTATGTAATAAGGCAGACGAACGTAAAGAGCTGCTATAAAAAAGGCAATAGTGACGCCAATGACCGTCGGCAATATAAACTTCTTAATTCTTTTCATTGTTGATTCTTTCTAATTCTTTGATTACACTTTGGGGCACATAGGCCGCGATATCCTGCTGAAAAGCAATCAGCTCACGAATACGTGATGAACTGATATGCTGATAGACTGGCTTGCTGAGTAAGAAAATCGTCTCCAGCTCTCCTGCTAGTTCATGATTGAAAAAGTTCATATTGGCTTCATAGTCTAGGTCTTGACTATTGCGGAGACCGCGTACAAAGGCCTGGGCTCCCAGTCTTCTGGCCACTGTCACTGCTAGCTCATTCTGAGAAGTGATGACCTCGACATTATCCAAATGCTGCAGAGCTTCTTTGACCATGCGCTCTCTGGCCTCAATTGTAAAAAAACCTGACTTTTCCCGGTTATAGAAAATCCCTACATAGAGCTTGTCAAAAAGCCTGCTGGCCCGCTCAATCAGGTCCACATGGCCCTTGGTCATCGGGTCAAAAGACCCTGTGAATAATCCAATCTTATCTGACATACACCGTCACCTTTGAAATTCCATATATCTTCTGCTTCCAAATGCCCAGCCCTGCAATTTCTTCTGGCAATTCAACATCCTTATCTGTCTCACAGACTACTAGGGCATCTTGACTCAAGAGCTGGCCTTCCTCCAGTTTCTCAAGGTCTGCCACAATCTGCTCCTTAGCATAAGGTGGATCTAAGAGAACCAAGTCAAAAGCTCCCGTCAAGGTATCTAGAGCGCGGCCAGACTCCATCTTGAGCAAGTCAAAACGTTCCGGCTCCTTGGTCATCTGAATATTCTCTGAAATAATAGCCTGAGCTCTGCGATCCTTTTCGACTAAGACAGCTTCCTCCATGCCTCGCGAAATAGCTTCAATGGCCAAACCCCCGCTCCCAGCATAAAAATCCAGCACCCGACCGCCATCAAAATAGGGACCAATCATATTAAAAATCGCCCCCTTGACCTTATCAGTCGTAGGCCTGGTCGTTTTGCCGTCCAAAGTCTTGAGGGGCCTACCCCCATATTTACCTGCAACAACTCTCATAAAAAACATTATAACACACATCTTACAAGAGGCCAATTTTTTGAAAACTTGACAGATTAAAAACAGAAGCACCCCAAATTAGAGACTTCTGTTTTCTTTTAATTTCAGTAAAAAATCAATTAATTCAGGCTGACAGTCTGCCTTATCCAAGATCAGTCCCATTGACCGACCAACCATAATATAAAAAGTTTCTGGCTTGTCTATAATCGCCATAATATCTTGGTAGTCAAATCTGGCATTGTTATTCCGATTAACGACACGAAAGTCTGTCTCATAGAAGCTAAACTCCTGCTCTATATCATGCCAGAGGGGGTTGCCTCTATAAAACTTTTTAATATGTCGATTCATGGACAGATAGTAAAGAAAAGGAAGGACTGCCACAGTAACAAGAAAAGCTACGCCTGGCAAAGGTTCCCCGATAAAAAAACAGATTGCACCGCATATCAGCACCACTATCTCAGGGAGAATCAGTGAGAAGATGCCATTCTTTTTATACCAGAAATTGGTCCAAGCGAAACGGCGATAAGCTTCTTCTGTCATGATCGTCTTTGCTGTCATAGGAAACATCTCGCTACCTCCAGGTTATATTCCTCCCTACAGTTTACCACACTATTGCTAGAAATAACAATACTCAAAAAAGAACTTGCTTTTCTTGATTCCATTTGTTATACTATATGTAACTTTTAAAACGTTACATAGGAGGTGGATATGTTTTCTCATGAAAAATTAAAAAAACGCCGTTTGGAGCTTAATCTGGCACAGGCTTCCATTTACCAAGAGCTGGGCATCTCTCGAAAGACTTACTCTGCTTGGGAAAATGGTCTAGCAGAACCCCACGCAAAAAATCTCAGGAGGTTAGCCACCTGTCTCAAGGTCCAAGAGAACTACTTTGTGGATGAGACCAGCGCGCTCTACACCTACCCTTTACTAACCCCACCGCATAAAAAAGAAGTAGACCAGCTCGCTAGTCAGCTCCTAGAAAGACAGCGCAAGGTTAGCTCTCTTACAGCCTATAAGGTTCTATCAGTTGAGCTGGCTGCAGGTCTCGGTCACAGCTACTATGACAATGAAACAGACTATGAAACTGTCTACTTTGATCAAGATATCCAGCACGACTTTGCATCTTGGGTCTCTGGGGATTCTATGGAGCCCAAGTATCCCAATGGCTCTGTTGCCCTTATGAAACAGACGGGATTCGACTACGATGGGGCTGTATATGCTCTTATGTGGAATGGCAAGACCTATATCAAAAAAGTCTATCGAGAAGCTGAAGGACTTCGTTTAGAGTCTATCAATCCTGACTACGAGGATCTCTTTGCTCCCTACGAAGACCAACCTAGCATTGTTGGTATCGTAGTCGGACATTTTCTGCCGATTGAGGTATAAGCTATGGTCCTATTTGATTATTCACGCGAGCCCCGTTCAGATATTGCTTTTGTGGATATGAAAAGTTTTTATGCCTCTTGCGAATGCATTTCCCTCGGCCTTGACCCTTTAAAAACCTCGCTCTGTGTCATGAGCCGAATTGAAAATTCTGCTGGACTGATACTAGCTGCCACCCCTCTCTTTAAAAAGAATTTCGGCAGCCAGAATGTCAGCCGAAGCTATAATCTTCCTTTTGATGTCCACACCCGCAAGTTCAACTATGCTGCTGCTCGCAAGCAGGGACTGCCTATTACAGCAGATTATGTGCGCTTTATTGAAGATGCTGCTCAAAAGACCTTATTGGTCCCACCTCGGATGAACTACTACATCCAGAAAAACATGGAAATCCAAAAAATTTTCCAGGATTTCGCAGCTCCCGATGATATTTTCCCCTACTCAATTGATGAAGGCTTCCTAGATTTGACAAGCTCTATCAACTACTTCATTCCTGATCAGACGCTGGACCGCAGGACCAAACTGGACCTGCTGGCTGCCCGTATTCAACAGGCTATCTGGAAGAAAACCGGGATTTATGCCTCTATCGGCCTGAGCAACGCCAATCCTCTTCTCGCCAAGCTAGCCTTGGACATTGAAGCCAAACACACAAAAAAGATGCGGGTCAACTGGTCCTATGAGGATGTTCCCAGTAAGGTCTGGACTATTCCGACCATGACAGATTTTTGGGGCATCGGCCACCGAACAGCCACCCGTCTTAAGAAGCTAGGCATCCACTCCATTTATGATTTGGCCCACTTTAACCCCGACATTCTCAAAAAGGAAATGGGAGTCATGGGCCTACAGCTTTGGTTTCATTCTCACGGTATTGATGAAAGCAATGTGCACAAGCCTCATCAGGTCAAGTCACATGGCCTGGGAAATTCGCAAATTCTCCCCCGAGATTACAGACAGCAGGCAGAGATTGAGTTGGTTTTCCGAGAAATGGCTGAGCAGGTCGCCATTCGGCTCAGACGCTCTGGTAAGAAATGCCAGCGTGTCTCCATCTATGCCCGTTATTCCAAGCAGGAGCTCCTGCCTTCCATTCATACACAGAAAAAAATTGAGCCCACTAACAACAGCGATCGATTGGCTCAAATCGTCGTTCAGCTTTTCCGTTCCAAATATCAGGGCGGGGCTATCCGCCAGATTGGCGTTTTTTACAGTGACTTTGTCGATCAAGGTTATGGTCTGATTTCTCTCTTTGACGATCCTCTGCAAATTCAAAAAGAAGAGGAGCTCCAGCTGACGATTGACCGCATCAGAGATCGCTTCGGCTTTACCTCTCTGCTTAAGGGAAATGCCTTACTGGGCTCCTCCCGTGCCATCGCTCGAAGCAAGCTGACAGGTGGCCATTCGGCTGGAGGGCTGGAGGGCTTATCATGACCGACCGCTCCTACCTCCCCTATCAATCAGCTCGTGACTTTCAGGATCGAGGCATGGCTAAGTGGGCTGGCTTTTTCCTCTCTGAGCACAGCACTTCTTTGGCCAAAAAAGAACTAGATATGAGCCAATTGCCCCAACTTGATAGACAGGAAAAATTCCACTTACTCAGTCAAGCCTACAGCCAGCAAGTTCCCATCCGAATCACCTTTCTTAATCAGGAAAAGCTGATTGACGTTACTGCTACCGTCTTTCATCTGGACTGCAAGCAGGTCCTCCTGCAGGAAGGTGACCGTTACAAAGGCCTTGCTATCCATCAGATTCTTTCGATACAAGCTTCAGGAGGCGCAGATGACCACTCAGAATCTACATGAGGAACTTCAATTTGACTATTTTTCTCAGAATTACTATCAATTTCAAGAAGATTTTTATCAATTCTCCAATCTTCACCAGCCTCTGATGGCCATGGAAGACGATATCCTCCGCCATATGGCTAGCCGCCAGGTCACTTATTTCAAACTCTCTAAGGCTAAAAGTTTAGATCAGAAAGACCATTACTTCCACTTTACCATCAGCCGTCCAGACCAGGCAAAGCGGCTCTGCATTTACCACTATCAAGGCCAAACAGAAGATATAAAACACTAAGCTCCCAAACTAAGTCTGGGAGCTTATTGTATAGAGCTGGCCATCTACTAGTATCTTCTCAATTATTTCTTGCTTTAAGTCAGGCAAATAACACTAAAGATTTGAGCCAGCTATATTTAAAGCCAAGAAGCGCCATTCTTTTTAGGTTATCTATTCAGTTCATTTGTATAAACTAATTTCATACTAAAAACACCCCTATCGTTAGATTTTCTGTCTAACTTTTGGGGTGCGGGTCATAGCAATTTGTCTTTTCTTTTATTTTTTATCGATTTCAAGATTTTTACAAGAATTATTCATCAAAAAGCCCTTGCAAACCGGCGAAAGGATTGTTCTTCTCTTTTTGAGCTTCTTGAGCAGCGGCGAATTCCTCTTCCGTCATAACCTGCCAGTCCTGACCAGACAGAAAACCTTGACCAGCTTCTTCCTCAGCTGTTAGGATTTTCAGTGGAATATTCAGCAAGATATTATCAGCTACACTCTCGGCTACATTAATCTCGCCATTTTCAATCGGCAGCACCAAGTCCTGATCAATCATATCCTGCGATGCGGCCTGTCCTTCTTCCATGAAAATTTCGTTGACTAGATAAGACTCCTTGAGCTCCACCGGCTCCATGCTGCGACTGGACGTCAAGGTAATGGTATAAGACAGGTCATAATCTAGAAAATAAAGGCCGTCTTCATATTGAACCTTTCCACTGGCTACAATATCCTGAACATCTAAAATCTCAGGATTGCGCTCTTTTAACTCCTCTGCCAAGTCCAGCTTTTTCTCAAAGGCTAGTCCATCTGGATTCTTCCGAATTTCTTGAATATGCAACATAAGTTCCTCTTTGTTTTTTTCTTTTATTATATCATGTTTGGGCGCTCCGCTGTTATTGAAAATTATTTTGTTATAATAAATTGCAAGGAGGGAAGACAATGGAACATCTAGGACAGGTTTTTAGATTTTTTCGAGAGGCTAGGCACATCTCTTTATCCGAGGCCACTGGTGGAGAATTTTCAAAATCTATGCTCTCTCGCTTTGAAAATGGGCAGAGCGAACTTTCGGCACAGAAACTTTTTAGCGCGCTCAGCGCTATCCACACGGAAACGGAAGAATTTACCCTTGCAGCCGGCATCCAGAGCCATCATTCTCACAAGGAACTCTTAAGCCAAATCCACGACCTGCTGCAAGCCAATCAGCTTAAGCTCTTAGAAGAACTTTATCTGGAAAAAGAAAAAATTACTCAAAAAAGCAAGCGCGCTAGCGATTGGGTTGAGCGCCTAATTGTAAAGGCCTATCTCTGTGCCCTCAAAGAGTCTGAAAAGGCCAGTCCAGGCGAGCTTGATTTCCTGCATGATTACCTCTTTTCAGTTGATATTTGGGGGCGCTACGAGCTCAATCTCTTCTCTGTCTGAACTCCGGTTTTATCTCTAGATTTGTTTTCCCAATACACCAAAGAAATCCTCTCAAGAAAGGATTTCGCAGCCTTGTTTGCCAACAATCGCAACACCCTGCACACTACTTTTCTTAATGGTTATCTTCTGGCCATCAGTCAGGAAAATATCACCCAGGCAGACTATTTCCAACAAGTCATTGAGCGACACTTTTACGAAGAAAATGAGACTTACTTCCGAATTGTCTATCTCTTTGCTCAGGGAGAGTTAGCTTGTTTGAAAGGGCAAAAAGAAGAGGGACTCACTCAAATGAAGCAAGCTGTCGACATTTTCCGAATCTTGAACTGCCAGCATAGCGCTGACTATTATCAAGAAGCTCTTGATACTGCTTTTCAAAAATATAGCAAATAATGCAAATCTCCACTTTTAAACTCAGCGATGTTGAGTTGGGAAGTGGTTTTTTTGATGCAAAATACACTCCAAATTACTCATTTTAACAATTACACTCAAAAACCGTTGAATATATGCAACATATCCTGTGGCTTAGATTTTCTATTTTATACTAAAAACAGAAAGAGCTAGCGCAAGTCACTTTTAGAATTTTACCACTTACTTACGAGACCTGACCAGTTGCCGAAAAGTCCTTGTTTTTAGCCTTAAACAGTCTATAATGTTCATCAGAAAGAGAAAAAACAAAAGCCAGATTACAGATGCACCCAATCAGCTTTTATACAATCTTGCAGTTTAGAAAAGGAGTCTACGATGAAATTATTTTTTAAAAATGGGGTCTTTGCCTCACTCAGTCTTTCCCGAATCTTCAACACCTTGGGAGCTTCTATTTTCAATATTGTTTTTGTGGTATTTGCTTCCAGCATGCCCAATCCCAAGTTTGCTATTGCCGTGGCTAATTTTATCGTTCTGGTTCCGACCTTCTTTACTATCTTTGCTGGTATCAAAGCTGACAAAACCGTCCATAAGGCTCGCTGGCTGATTTATTTCGGTTATCTTCAAGCCCTGCTCTTTGTCCTTGTTGCCTTCATGACTCGCTCCAGCTCTTATCTAGCCTTTTCAGCCGTCTGCTTGATGAATATTCTTTCAGATATCATCAGCGATTACCGCAGCGGCCTGCAAATGCCGATTTTGAAAAAGAATGTTCCAGAGAAAGACCTTATGGAAGCCTTCTCTTTTACCCAGCTTATCAGCTTTCTCTGCAGCCTAGCCGGACAAGCTTTGGGAGTTTGGCTCCTAACCGTCAGCCAGCAAGACTTTTTTCTGGTGGCTTTGGTTAACGCTTTGACCTTTCTCCTATCCTCCACCATCCTCTACCTAGTCCGTCGCAGATTGACCCATGACCCAGTGGTAATTTCTGAGAAAAAAGCTCCTCTGAAGGAAGAATTGAAGAAAATGTACACATCGTCCAAGCTCATTTTTGAGCAGGAAGGTTCTAACAATTTTCTCAAACTGCTGGCTCAAATCTTGATCGTCAACGCTATGGCAGGTTCTCTTATAGCTCTTTATAATCTCTACTTGCTGGACAACCCCATCTTCCAGCTATCCTTTAGCCAGTCTCTCTTGGTTCTTCAGACCACTCTTGTCCTAGCCATGATTGCAGCCAGCCTGACTCCCAACGATTACTTTAGCCGTCTCTCTCTAAATCAACTAACCCTCTGGGCTGCTCTCACAATGATTCTGCTTGCTATCAGCAATTTCTTGCATCTACCTGTTTTCGTCGGCATTGCTTTTGGATTTTTACTAGCTTATATCTCCGGTAAGATCAATCCCAAAATCAACACCCTCTTACTGAGCAAATTGCCTTCTGATGTTCTCGCTCAGACTTCCAGCTTTCTGAGTCTACTCTTTTCTTTCTCTGTTCCCTTTGGTACTATGGTCTTCAGCAGCCTAGCCCTCTGGAATATGAACGCTAGCTGGCTCATCTTCAGCATTATCGGTGTGATTGCTCTGCTCCTATCTATTGAAAAAAAGAAAGATGTTAACGAAAGATGATAGCTTCAATCTTGTTTCTTTTAAATCAAAATTTATTCGCCTGTAAGACAGTCATAACAAAAAGGAATCAGGCAATAATCGTCTGATTCCTTTAGATAAAACACGCGCTCTACCCTCGTTTGATTCTTCCTTTTTCTTATAATTCTCTAGTATTTTCTGCCAAAATTACCGAGAAAATCGAAATTAGGGGAATCAGTGAGGGGAAAGGTGCGCGTGCGAATTTCAAGCTAAATTTTCACTATATTTACTAGAAATTATGGTACAATAGTCATAAGCAAGGAGCTGCCACTCCTTATTTATGACAAGAGCTTATTTGAATTTTCTTGGTTTACGAATTTTCTTAGGCTCTTTTTTTGTTTTCTCAATGAGCTTTAACAACGTAACTAGAGTAGCCAGAAGCGCTACTACTGAATTTACAAAGTTAGTTACTGATTGTAGCAAACTGTTCAATGCGCTTAGAGAAATTTGTAAAATTGGGAACAATTCAAACGATAGTTTCAAACTTGCTGCCAATAATAAGACTAAATTAATTACAGACATCTTTATCACTTCCTTCCTTTTCAGTCTAAATTAATTATATCGATTCTGTAGAATCGTGTCTATGCTAGAAACTATAACTTTACACACACTGTATATTTTATAAAATCAATACTACTGTTAGAAAGTTGATAAAAGTTTCTAGAAAACTGCTGAACCTCCTTTCACCTTGTATTCTACCATCGTTTCAAAATATTGTCTAAGGCAACTATAGGTCTTTTAGAGCAATCTTTAATTTTTTTTAGAGTAATCTTTAGCTTTTTTATAGCTAGGAGAACTTTTTATAGTCAGGATAGCTTTTTATGGTCAAAGAAGCTTATCTTTTTTTTATTCTATCATCCATCGTCATTTTTTTCATTTACTTTGGAAAACTTTTTTAAAGCGATTCATATTCATCACCTCCTTTTATTCTTGCTTTGATGGAAAGTTGCTTAAAGCACTCTCCTATCGCTTGATATAACTGCCTTTTTAAAGCTCTCCCTGTTTCCGCTTGAAAATTTCAATAATCTCCAAAACTTCCTTTTTTATTTCTTGAATTAGCTCAATAATCCTTTGAATCATCGAAACACATAACAGAATCTCTGGAAACGAATTACCGAATTGATAAAATTGAAAGATACAATATGCTAACAAAAGAATGTTGCATAATACACTAAGCAATTTTTTGCCAATTATTTGTTTTTCATAGGGAGTAAAGTTTGTTATAACTTTTACTAGATTTTTTATAGTATTTTTCAATATGGAATCTCCTTTGATTAAAATAATAAAATGAACGAAAACTAAAAATTTTTTATTTTGTTTCAAATTCTTTTTCTCCTTGGATTATAAAATTTGTGGGATAATCTATCCCACCTATTCTTATTATAGTTCCTTTTTCAGAACTGATAACAAGACGATAAAGTGCGTGTAATTAGAGAATTTGTCTGCATCACCTCCTTTTATTCTTGCTGATAAATTTAAATTACAAAAAGTATTATAATGAGAAATTTTTGAAATAATCGTATTTTTTAAAAATTCTTGTTAAAAATTGTTGGAAAGACGCTTAAAAAAATCTCCTATCGCTTGATACGACTGACTTTTCAAGCTCTTTCCGTTTCCGTTTAAAAATTTTAATAATTTCCAAAACTTTCTTTTTTATTTCTTTAATTAGCTCAATAATCCTCTGAATCCTCGAAATACATAAAAGAATATATGGAAACGAATTATCGAATGGATAAAATTGAAAGACACAATATACTAACGAAAGAATGTTCCGCAATAAACTAAGCAATTTTGTTCCGATTATTTGTTTCTCATAGGGAGTAAAATGTGTCATTACTTCTAATAAAAATTTTTTATTTTTTTTCAATAGTAAATCTCCTTTTATTATAAAATTTGTGGGATAATCTATCTCACCTATTCTTATTATAGTTCCTTTTTCGAAACTGATAACAAGACGATAAAGCGCGTGCGGTAAGAGTATTTTTCCCACCTGTTCTTATTATAGTTCCTTTTTCGAAACCGATAACAAGATGGTAAAGCGCGTGCGGTAAGAGAATTTTTCCTACCTGTTCTTATTATAGTTCCTTTTTCAAAACTGATAACAAGATGGTAAAGCGCGTGTGATTAAAGTATTTTTCCCACCTGTTCTTATTATAGTTCCTTTTTCAAAACTGATAACAAGACGATAAAGCGCGTGTGATTAAAGTATTTATCATCATCACTTCCTTTTATCCTTGCTGATGAATGCACTTTACAGTACATATTATAAAAGTAAATTTTTCAACCAACTTTTACACTAGATATTATAAAGGTAAATTTTTCAACCAACTTTTACACTAGATATTATAAAAGTAAAATAAATGCTATTTTTCAGTTGTTGACAAAAATAAAATAATCGTAAAAAAATTGATTTAGTTTGTAAATCTTTTTTATATTTCACAAATACAAGGTGTTTTCTAAGAGAAATGAACTTTACTTTTTAGTTCTCGCCCTTATTTTGATTTACCCTAGAATGTAGTAAAATAAAAAACGATAACTTCCAAATAAGAAGTTATCGTTTTTGTGTATTAGAAAGCTAAAGATTAAATTTCATTTAGCTATTCTATTGCTATTAGTTCCAGCCGAAGCGTCTGCCTCTACCATTGCGGTCAAAGTACATCCAACTTCCATCTTCTAGCTGAATCCATTTATTGCGCGCCATTTCTCCGGAATTGGCATCAAAGTAACGGTTAGCACCATTGACATAGACAATCTTACCTTTGACTTGCTTGCCATTTTGGTCGAAGTAAAGGGTTTGTTGGCCAATCTGCTGCAAACCAGTCACTGCTTTACCAGCCTGATCGAAGTAGTACCATTCGTTCTTGGCACCTTCAACAAACTTGTTGGCTGCCATTTCACCGGAGTTGGCATCGAAGTAACGGATAGATTTATCAGCCAGAGTTACTAGCTGTCCTTTGACTTGCTTGCCATTTTGGTCGAAGTAAAGGGTTTGTTGACCAATCTTCTGAAGACCTGTCACTGCTTTACCAGCCTGATCAAAGTAATACCATTCGTTCTTGGCACCTTCTGCAAACTTGCCGACTGCCATTTCTCCTGAATTAGCATCGAAGTAACGGATAGATTTATCAGCCAGAGTTACTACTTTACCTTTGACTTGCTTGCCATCTTGGTCGAAGTAAAGTGTTTGCTGGCCAATCTTCTGAAGACCTGTTACTGCTTTACCAGCTTGATCGAAGTAATACCATTCGTTCTTGGCACCTTCCGCAAACTTGCCAACTGCCATTTCTCCTGAGTTGGCATCGAAGTAACGGATAGATTTATCAGACAGAGTTACTACTTTACCCTTGACTTGCTTGCCATCTTGGTCGAAGTAAAGTGTTTGCTGGCCAAGTTTTTGAAGACCTGTTACTGCAACACCATCTGCTCCGAAATAGTACCAGTCACTTGGATTATCACCTTGGGCAAAGCGGTTAGCAGCAGCATTACCTGAATCCTTATCAAAGTAACGAAGTTTACCATCTTTGGCACGCGCAATCTTGCCTTTGACTTGGTAGCCGTTTTGGTCGAAGAATTGCTGATTGCCGCCCATGGTTACCAGACCTCTAGCCATGACACCCTTGGCATCAAAGTAACGCCAGTTTTGGCCGTCAGTAGTATAGTAACGGTTGAGAATTTGGGCGCCAGTCTTATCGTAGTAGTACTGATAGCCGTTTTCATCTTCACGGAGAGAATCACGCAGCTGAATACCATTCTTGAGGAAATAAACTTGCTTGCCATCAATTTCATGAGCACCTGTTGCTAGATAACCTCGTTTATCGAAGTAATACCAATTTCCATTTTCATCTTGGATAAAGGAATTTCTAGCTTGATAGCCACTAGTTGAATAGTACTTGAATCCAGTAGTATCTTTGACAAATCCTGTGTAAGCATTCTTATTAACTAATTGCTTAGGCAGTACCATCTCACCATTCTTGTTGTTGAGATATTCGTTGCTAGCCCAGTCTTTAAGAACATAGTAAGCTCCACGTCCTAAGATATTGGTACCGTTGAAGTGTTTAGCAGACCACTTGGTAATCTTCTCATCAGTCGTCATCTTTTGACCGTTGGAAATTTGTACTCGTTCAAAGATTTCTGGGTATTTAGCTTTGAGTTCATCCAAGAAGGCTCCACCATACTTGCCTTGATAGTCAGTACCATTCGTTTTAGTATTGGCAACGTAAAGATTTTCCTTGATTTCTGCGCCTTCACGGTAGGTTCCGTAGTTGTTGACGCGAGTGGCTGTTACCACTTCCTTGCCTGGCAGGTTGTAGATTTGGTCTGGCACCCAGTCCGCAATGGCTTGGATATTGACACTGTGAAGAGCACGGAGAGCATTGAGCAGGTCATCTAAAGAACCATATTTATTGTTCTTGCTCATAGCCATGTCATAGCGGTCTTCAAAGGCATAACCATTCTGGATGATAGAGTCTAGGAAAGTACCGTCTTGGCTAGATACGTACTGCGGTGGCAGCTCAAATGAAGTCACTCCCCATTCCTTGAAGAGGTTGACATTTTTAGCAATGACTTTATTGGTATACTGGTCATCGCGAGTTGCAAAGTCTTGGAAGTTAGAGAAGCCTTCGTAAATCAGCTGAGAATCAAGGGCTGCGCTAGATTCGTAAACCTGACCGCTGGCATTTTTTTTCTTGCTGGCTGTTACACGAGCATCCTGATCTGCCTTAGCACCAACTGGTACCCAAACAGCCAGATAACCAGAAACCTGGACATTGCTGTAGCCTGCGATATCATTCATATCAAAGGTCAAAATACCATTGGCATCTGTCTTCTTCCAGAGCGATTGCGGCACTTCTTCGTCAGTTAGATAGCGGGAAATGCCATCTTTGGTCGTCAAGAGCACAGGACGGTAGTATTGATTCTTATGGGCTGCTCCCATATTGACTTGCAGTTTATCCCACTCATTCAGCTTGAGATTCGGGTTGTTAGAAGCAATAACAGCCATCCCTTGGGTACGAGTTTCTGCTGTTCCTTCATCTGTTGCTTCATTAGCACCAGTACCGTAACGAACAGAAGTCAAAATACCATTGTAAGACCATTTATCAGCCTCACGAGGTACACCCATATAGGTGACTTTCATGTCCTGACCACCAGCTACATACTTAATCCGAGCCCGCAACAGGGCATCGATAGCATCGTGGTAAGGAGATTTTTTCTCCATGTATTGACCGTCATCTGTATAGAGATCACCATAGTAGACCCGAGTGATGGAGTCTTTGTTGGAGAGCATGAGAGCATGAGCAGTTGGGATATTGAACTGCGTATACTTCTTGTCGGCCTTGCGCATATCTTCGTTGTAGATCTTGAAGGCTTGCTTGAGCTCATCCATGGTAAAGGTCAAACCATCCGTGTTTGGATTGATATTTTCCCGAATGATATCAGCAATAACGGTCTGCACTTCACTATCATGAGCCCGAACAAAGATATAGTTAGCCATCCGTTCGCCATTTTTCTTTTCAGTAGAACGGTCATTCAGACTATTCGTAATCGTTGGCTCTACACCGCTACGGATAGAAAGCTTGCGCATGAACGAATAAAGCAAGGATAGACGAAGCTTATTATCAATCGGCAATTGTGCACCCTTGGTGTCTTTGTTGTAGTCAGGGTCGTTGTCAGACCAAGCTTCCAAGATAGACAAATGCTTGATGGCTTCTTCTTCACTTTCTCCAACCTTGTAGCGAGACTTGAAGTAGTCAGAGGCAATTTGGAGCAAGTCTGCATTGACATTGTCCACCGCATCGACACGAACTCCGTCAAAGTTAGCAGTCGGATCGTTGGCTACGATGCTGCCGAAGTTCATCATAAAGTGCAGCCAGTTGAGTTGCTCAGCCTGAACAGCTGGATTAGAGTTGTCAAAGTCGTTGGCCAACAGGAACTCATAACCACCATTTGACTTGTCAATGAAGTACTTAGGTGTACCAGTTTGGTTGGTAGGTGTGCGGTTCAGGATGCGGTACTTAGAATTAGCATGAGAAGTCTTATCACTATTGGTATAAAGCAGAGCTCCGCCTTGCAAGTGGTCCTTATTAGTACCAGTTGTTTCAGACTCTGTCTTGATGTTCCAGTTTGGCTGAGTTTTGACAAATGAGCCCATCAGTGTTCTCAGCCATTTAGTATCGCCTTCTTTACCGATTCTTTCTTCAATTTTGCGCTGAACCTGCTGAGAAGCACCTGTCAGGATAGCTTGTTCCACTTTGTTTTCAAAAGCTCCTGCTCCCAGACCTTGCTGGTTCATATAGTTGAGATAGCTAACCTGCGTTTGCTTATCAGGCCACCAAGCCATCAAAAGCGGACGTAGGTCTGTTTCTGTCGATGCTGTCCATGTTTTTCCGTCTTTCAAGATGAACTTTGGACGATACCAGCTATCTGCTGTCAGGTAGCCGTCAACTGTTTCAATATCCTTTTCCGTAGTGCCATGGAAGGCATTCTTTTGAGTGAATTCATTATTGAGACTGCTAGTACCTTGCTGGAATTGATACTCAGCTGAATCAATCAGTGCTCCAGTCTCTGCATCGAAATAAAGAATTTTTCCATTAAGCTCAACAGCGAAATTCTTTTTAACTGTACCGTCGTCCTGAACATAGTATTTCTTACCATCAATCGTCTTGATGTGAGATAAGACATCATCATCATGCTCAGTATTAACAGGCGCTGCTTGGGCTTGAGCAGCCACCATTCTTTCAGCTATCGCTCCCTGTCTTTGAGCCGGTTCTGGCAAGCGATCTTTCTTTGCAACCTTTGGATTTGCAACAATCTTGTCTGTAACAGTCTTCTTTGCTTGTTTGTCAGCAGTTGCTGGACTTACTTGTCTATCCTGATTAGCTGCTTCCGGTTTAGCAGTTTCTGATGTTACATTAGCTGCTTTTGCTTCTTCAGCAACGGCTGCTTTTTCTGTAGTTGCTGCTTCTGCTACTGCTGGTTTAGCTGGCTCTTGAGCATCTGTTTGAACCGCTGCTTCCGTATTTGCTGCAGTTTCAGCAGTTTTTTCACTGGCTACAGCAGCATCAACCACCTTGTCTGCAGAAGTTGCTTTTTCTGCTTCCAACTGAGAAGCTGAGTTAGCTTGTACTTGAACTGGCTGCCCTGAGCCACTATCCTGAGCTGCAGTTGGTTCTTGAACTGCCACCTGCTTAACATCATCAGCGTGGACAAGACCTGCTTCGAGACCAAGTACTTTTGGTGCTACGATAAGTGCTAAGGTAGTCACACCGATGGCTACCCAGTTCTTCTTAACTTTATGCATCTTATAATGAATTTTTTTCTCCATCATAAAGCCTCCTTCTGAATTTGGTATAAAGTTATACTCTTATTCTAGTATATTTTTAGAAATGAGTCTATTTTATTTGCACATCTGCAACTGCGAAAGGCAAATCCTTTCAAACTGAGCTTTGAGCTTCTGGGCAACACCGAAAGAATCTAAAAATTCCAAGAAAGATAAGCACTCCTCAATATCGCTCAGAGCATAGCTATTCCCAACCTTGTAGGAATAAAGAGCCCTATGATACTTAATCAGCATCCGATCATAAAGATCTGTCTCAGGGATTTTAGAATGGTCAAGATAATTGAGGAATCTCATAGCAACCAGCAAATGATTACTCTCTATGCAGACGCTGATAACATTAAGCAGCATCTTGATAATACGCCGGCGATTCTCCGGTAGATTATTATAAAACTGGGTGCGGTTAATCATCTCACTAGCAAAGGTCTCCAGTGTTTCCAAGGTCAATAGATCCACACTATTAGTAAAGAGCCAGAGCTCATAACGCCCCCACTCCTCAACGGAAAAGAGATAATCGGTCAGAAATTCTACATCTTTCTTGCTAATCTGAAAATCTGGACTGCAGGAAGACAATACTGCTCTAACAACAATTGTATTGAGCCTATAATTCTTCTTCTCAGGGAACTTTTTAGCCAAAGCTTCTGAGCTAGCCAATATACTTTGGAGCTTGACGACATTGTTTTCCTGATAAGCATCAGCTACTTTTTTTGAGAAAAGCGCATCATCTGCCTCAATGTAGTTATGGTAAACATACTGAAATTCGTCTAGAGAAACAGCCATATTCTTTAAGCAGCAATAGAAAGAATCAAGCGTAATACCACTGACTCCCCGCTCAAAACGAGACAGCTGAGCCACTGAAATATCTCCGGCTGCCGCCTCTTTAAGAGACATGTTTTTTGATTCTCTAATGACTTTGAAAATTTTTCCAAATGTTTTCAACATATTGAGCCCTCGGTTTCATATATGCAATAAAATTTTTTACTAAATTTAATATACTAGTAATATATTTCGAATATGTTACAAAAAAATTACTTTATATTTCAAAATAATACAAATAGATTAATTTGAAAGATAGGAATACTCAATATAGTGATTTTTTCTAAAAGTTTTATGGTTTTCAAGAAAATATTGATTTTATAAGATTCTCAGAAGGGTTCAACCTGACAACTTGAAAACACTAGCTTTTTTAAATCTAGCCTCCTTACTTATACAAAAATAAACTTGGACAATCTACGGTTCATAGATGACTGACATAAAACTGTAACAAAATCTAAACGAATATTTTTTAGACATGAATGAAAGGAAGTAAAACGAAAAGGACTTAGTCCTGTCCAATGCAGAACTAAATCCTTTTACTAGTTATTGGTCTAAGTTTTGGAAATAATTTATTCCCAGCTTTTACATATGTCTCAATCGCTCCACCCGTTCTGAGATAGGAGGGTGCGTATAGAAAAGTTTCTTCAGTCCGCCTTCTTTTTTGGGATCGCTGATATAGAGAGCTGCACTGGCATCATCAACATGATGTTCCATAGGCTCGCTGCGATCTAGCTTGAGCAGAGCATTAATCATCCCTTGCGGATTGCGGGTCAGCTCTACACTGGAAGCATCAGCCAGAAACTCCCGCTGACGAGAAATGGCCAACTGCACCAAGGTAGCTGCCAGAGGAGCTAAAACGATAGCAATCAGCGATACGATAAGGAGAATAATTCCCAAACCACTATCGTTATCTCGATCATTACTACTCCGACGTCCGTCACCAAACCACATCATCCGGCCGGCCAGGCTAGACAACAGGGTAATAGCACTGGCCAAAGCCACAGCAATCGTTGAAATTCGAATATCATAATTGCGAATATGACTGACTTCATGGCCAATCACTCCCTCAAGCTCCTCACGATTCATGATTTGCAAGATACCTGTAGTTGCTGCAACAGCTGCATTTTCAGGCTTAGAGCCAGTCGCAAAAGCATTGGGAGAGGGATCCTCTACGATATAGACACGTGGCATAGGAATCTGAGCGACCATGGCCATATCTTGAACAATATGATAGAGTTCAGGTGCTTCCTGCTCAGAGACCTCGCGAGCTCCGTTCATAGCCATGACCACTTCTGTAGACTGAAAAATCATCACTCCGGCATAAATCGCTCCGATGATCAAGGCTAGCAAGACACCACCAACAGCAGAGCGCAGCCAGAGATAGCCAATAGCTGCTCCAAGGAGAGCCAAGAGTCCGAAAAAAGCGATAAGGAGGAGCCAAGTCCTCCTTTTATTGCTGGCAATTTGATCAAATAGCATCTTAGTCACCTAGTCCAGTGCTGCCAAAGTCAACTTTTGGTACAGCCTTTTCTTCTTCTGGTGTCTTGAGGAAGTCCGCAGCTTTAAAGCCAAAGATTCCTGCAACAATATTGCTTGGGAATGTTTCCAACTTGACATTGTAGTTGCTAGTTACTGAATTATAAAGCTGACGAGAATAAGCAATTTTATTTTCAGTATTGGTCAGTTCTTCCTGCAACTTCAGGTAGTTAGTGTTAGCTTTCAGATCTGGATAGCTTTCAGCTACTGCAAAGATTCCAGAAATCTGACGAGAAAGGGCGTCGCTGGCTTGCATGGCTTCGGCTGGTGAAGCAGCTGAAGCTACCTGGTTGCGCAGTTGGGTTACCTTTTCCAAGGTTGCCTGCTCGTACTTGCCATAGCCTTTGACCGTTTCCAAGAGGTTAGGAATCAAGTCATTACGGCGTTTGAGCTGCACATCGATCTGACTCCAAGCTTCCTGAGTCTGCATGCGGCTTTTAACCAAGGTATTGTAAGCACCAACAACGAAGAATGCTAAAACCGCGACAATAATAAGAATAATAATAAAAGTCATGATATACTCCTTCAATTTTGATTAGACTTATTATATCAAAAAATAGAGGAACTGTCTTTATTCTTGACATTGATTTAGAAAAGATGTACGATAAAGGAAAGAATAAACCGACTGTCGGTCTAATAAAATTTTACTAATAAAAAGGATGCAAGCATGGCTAATAAAAAAGACTTTATCTTAGATACCGCACAAAAGCTTTTTATGGAGCAAGGCTTTGACCAGACCTCTATCTCCCAGATTTTAGAAGCAACTCAAATTGCCCGCGGTACTCTCTACTATTACTTTTCTTCTAAGGAAGAGATAATGGATGCCATCATTGAGCGAACCATTGAAAGAGCATTTACAGCTTCCCAAGCCTTTGCTGATAATCATGGACTGACTATCATAGAGCGCTTGGTTGGCAGTATGGCTGCTCTGAATCTCAATCACCAAGAGGGAGAGGGAGTACTGCTGCATCTCAATCAGCCACAAAATGCGCTCCTGCACGAAAAGACCAATCAAATTCTTCTTGAACGAGCACCCCAGATTCTACTTCCCATCATCCAAGACGGTATCACCGCTGGAGATATGAGGACCGACTATCCCTACGAAAGCCTGGAAATGATTCTTACTTATTCCCTGCAAGCTTTTGGCAGCAGTTTTCAGGCACTACCTCCAGAAAAACAGCAGCAAAAACTACAAGCTTTTCTCTATCTTTTAGAAACTCTTTTTCACAGCCGGCAAGGCTACTTCAATCCCTTTCTATCTTTGATTCAGACTCAAAGCAGCTAGACAGCTAAGCACTAGATTCACTATTTACAATTACTTGACATTGCAAACATAAGGAGGTAACTATGAAACAATCAGGTTTTAGACTCTTTTTATTGATTTGGATAGGGAGCCTCATCTCGGAAATCGGCTCTGGTATGACTTCTTTCGCTTTAGGAGTTTATATCTTCCAGCTGACCGGTTTGGTTTCTGTTTCTTCTTTTGTTACGCTTTGTGCTTTTCTACCCGGTCTTTTGGTTACTCCTCTGGCTGGAATTCTGGCAGATCGCTATGACCGAAGATTGCTAATGGCTCTGGGAGATGGACTGTCAGGCTTAGGCGTTCTCTGGATTTACTTTAGTCTGAAGAATCCTGCTTTGATTTTTATCTGTATCGGAGCTGCCATTAGTTCGCTCTTTTCAGCCTTGGTCAATCCGGCCTTTCGAGCTACAATTTCCGACTTGCTGCCTGAGGATCAGTTATCAAAAGCAACCGGTCTGTCCCAGATTAATGGCATTGCCCGCTATCTGATTTCACCAGCCTTGGCTGGAATGATTTTGGCGAGTGGACATATCAGCACGATTCTGTTGCTGGATTTTTCAACTATTTTCGTGACGGTAGCCTGCACCTTGCTCGCTCGTAGGGCCATTCATTCGCAAGTTTATAGCAGTGATAGTCGTTTCTGGGCAGATTTCCTTAAAGGTTTTCAAATCGTCTATGGAAAAAAAGGCATCTGGATTTTGGTCCTAGCCGGAACAGGCTTTTCCTTCTTTCTGGGAACAGTCCAAATCCTGCTTTCTCCCTTGGTGCTGGCTTTCGCAGATGCCAAAACAGTCGGCTGGGTCATGACCATCTCCAGCAGTGGGATGCTGATAGGAGGCTTAGTTCTGGGGATATTTGCTATCAAAAAGCACTTCCATCGTATGCTCTGTCTATCACTATTTCTACTGGGACTCTTCATGGTTGGGCTGGGAATGAAGGAAAACTTCATCTGGATTTGCAGCTTTGGCTTCCTCCTCTTTGCTGCCCTACCTTTCGCCAATACAGCCATCGACTATCTGGTTCGCATCAATATTAACAAAGCCGATCAAGGCAAGGTCTGGGGGACCATCGGGATTATCTCTCAGCTGGGCTATGTGCTAGCTTATGCCGGCATGGGTTGGGTAGCAGATACCTTTTTCAAACCCTCGCTAACTTACTTTGGCTGGCTGGCAAATTCTGTCGGAAAAATCATCGGTGTTGGTGGAGGCAGAGGCTACGGTCTGCTCTTTATCCTATCCGGTATCTCTATCAGCATCGGTGCTTACCTGCTCTCCCGAGCACGTTCAGTAAAGGAGCTGGAATATGTTTCAACGCTTGATAAAAAATGATTTAAAAGAAAACAAAGTCAGCATGTTGGTCATCGGTCTTTTCCTTCTTCTGACTCTGACCCTAAGCTTTGCAGCTACACGCCTGACCGTCAGTCTGACTAGCTCGATTGAGCGCTTTGTAGAAACAGCTAAAAGTCCTCACCTGCTACAGATGCACAGCGGAAGCGTTGACCAAGAACGCCTGCAAAACTTCGTCCAGCAGCATCCAGAAATTGCCTCTTGGCAGCTGACAGACTTTGTCAATGTGGAAGGATCAGCCATCCGCATCAATGAGAAAAACTCACTTCAGGATAGCTCCCAGGATAATGGCTTTTCCAGTCAGAACCAAAACTTTGACTTTCTGCTGGATCAGAATAACCAGCCTGCCCAGCCTCAGCCAGGGCAAGTTTATATCCCCCTTTATTATTACAATAGCGGAAAAATCAAAATCGGCGACCAAATAAGAGTCGGCAAGCTGCAGCTGACTGTCCAGGGATTTATCCGAGATGCCCAGATGAATGCCGGTCTAGTCTCCTCCAAACGCTTCCTCATCTCACAGACTGATTTGCAGACTCTGAAAAAAGAAGCATTTGCATCTAATGAGAACCTGATTGCCTTTCGAGTACATAAGCTTAGCCAGATCTCAGCTGTCGAGCAAGCCTATAAAAATGCCGAGCTCGAGTCCAATGGGCCGCCCATGATTACCTATCCGACGATCAAGATGATTAACGGCTTCAATGATGCTCTAGTCATCCTAGTCATGGGGCTGCTAGTTGTGGCCATTATCGGCATCACCTTTCTCTGCATGCGCTTTGCCCTATTGACCAAGATTCAAGAAGAACTGCAGCAGATTGCCGTTATGAAGGTGATGGGATTACCCCAAAGCTTTATCAGCAAGGTCTATCTAACCAAGTATTATTTCTGCCTAGATCTAGCAACCATCGCAGGCTGGGGACTGTCCTTTCTTCTGAGTGGTACTTTTAAAAAGCAGATGGCACTGTCTATGGGGCAAAGTCCGACGCCCTTCTATAGCTATCTTCTGGAAATGCTAGTAGCTCTGTTGCTCTGTCTCTTGGTCTTCTGGCTGACTGCCCGTCCTCTCAGCTCCTTTAAGAAAATGACACCCGGCCAAGCTTTAAGATTAGCTTCTTCCAACAGTCTGACCGAGACGTGTTCTACTCCCAAAATGGGATTACCGACTATCCCCCTCTTAGACAGGCCCTATTTCGCTCTGAAAACGATTCTGAATCATAAAAAACTCTATTTGACTATCTTGCTCATTGTCAGTCTGATTAGCCTTCTTATCCTGCTGCCAGCCAGTCTCTACAGCACTATGATGGATAAGAATTTCATTCAGTATCTGGGAGCTGGTCAGGCAGATGTATTGATTGATATTTCTCAGACTGAAGATATCGATACCAAGACTGCCCAGCTTCTGAAAGAACTGCGGGCAGACAAGGACATCGCAGAGATTAATCAGTACCAGAGCCAGAATTTCTCCTATCAAGACCAGCAAGGTCAAACCCAGAAGTTGCGGGTAACTTTGGGAAACCATGCAGGATTTCCAGTCAAATACAGCCAAGGCCGCTATCCTAAAAACGAGCATGAAATTGCCCTCTCCAAGCTTAAGGCAGAAGAGCTCAAGCTAAAAGTAGGAGACAGTCTGACCTTGACGGTAGACGGTCAACCCAGAAAACTAAAAGTAGTCGGTATCTACTCAGACCTGACCTACGGCGGCAAGACCGCCAAGGCTGTCTTTGTGACAAAGCAAGCGCAAACGCTCAATAGTCTGACGACCATCCGCCTTAAAGATGCTAGCAACAAAGCTCAAAAAATCAACGAATGGAAAAAACGCTATTCCAACTATAAATTAACCGATGTAGAAGACTTTTTCCATCAGACTTTTGATGACACTCTGGCCATGCTCCGCCTGATTCAGACCAGCGTTTTCTGGACAGGACTGGGAATCATCTTCATCCTTATGACCCTCTTTGTCTATATGATTTTCACCAAGGACCAAGCTGACTTGGCACTTTATCGGATGCTGGGATTTGGCAGTGAACGACTCAGGAGCCACTACCTGCTCGCCGTCTGCTTCATCTTAATGCTGGCTTTGGCAATAGCCGACCTGCTACTCCTTAGTCTGGGGCAAGAAGTCTGCAGTCTGCTGCTCAGCAGCTTCGGTATCAGCAAACTCCAGCTCATCATCAATAAGTCGCTTACTTTTCTATGGACACCGCTGGCTCTGCTTCTTAGCGGACTCACAGCAGCACACATCAGTCTCCGAGCGCTGAACAATCTGGAAATTGGACGTTATCTCAAGGAACATTGACCTTAAGCAGATAGCTTTCGAGCACTTAGCATTTATTTTACATCCGAGGAGAAGCCTATGTTATTAGAAGCACACAACCTCAGCAAAAGCTATCAGGAAAATCAGGAGCCCATTCTCCGTGATTTGTCGCTTGAGATTGAAAGCGGCCAATTCATCGCCATCATGGGGCCGTCTGGCTGCGGGAAATCCACTCTTCTCAATCTTCTGTCCACCATTGACAGACCTGACCAAGGACAG
Organism: Streptococcus sp. AS14; assembly: GCF_000286495.1. Lineage (NCBI taxonomy): Bacteria > Bacillati > Bacillota > Bacilli > Lactobacillales > Streptococcaceae > Streptococcus > Streptococcus sp. AS14. Next base: position 27,083 of record NZ_ALKI01000013.1, on the reverse strand, counting down.
ATTCTTTACCAGGGACAGGACCTGCTAGCTATGAAAGACAAGGACTTAGACCGCCTTCGCAGAGAGGCTTTCGGCTTTGTCTTCCAGCAGGCAACCTTCCTGAAGAATCTCAATATCCTAGACAATATCTGCCTACCAAGTATCATTGGTAAGAAAGGCAGTGAGCGAAAGGCAGCCTATGAGCGAGCCAAGGAGTTAATGGCTCTGACTGGCATTAAGGACATTGCTCACCGCTCTATCCATCAGGTATCGGGCGGCCAGCTCCAGCGAGCCGGCATCTGCCGGGCTCTCATGAACCAGCCTCGAATCATTTTTGCTGACGAGCCGACAGGAGCGCTCAACTCTCAGGCTGGCCGTCAAGCTATGGAGCTCATGCAGCACTTCCACCAGCAGGGTGCAAGCATTCTCCTAGTGACGCATGATGCCAGTGTGGCTACCTATGCAGACAAGGTTCTGCTCATTTTAGATGGCAAGATAAAAAAAGAAATTCTCTTTGCCCCAGCTACTAATCAAGATGATCGGCGCCAGCTGCTCTTGGCGGAGCTCAATCAGATTGGTATATAAGACAAGAGGCACTTTGACAGAATGCTGGGGTCTCCTTTTTATGATATAATAGGATGAATACTGACAAACAAGGATGAAACTATGACACCGCAAGAATTTCACCAGCTATTGAGCCTGCAGGGAATCGAGCTGACCGACCGCCAGAAAGACCAGTTTGAGCGTTATTTTGAACTATTGGTCGAATGGAATGAAAAAATCAATCTGACAGCTATCACCGAGAAAAATGAAGTCTATCTCAAGCATTTCTATGATTCAATTGCCCCCGTTCTGCAAGGCCTGATTGGTAATCAAGAGCTTAAGCTATTAGATATCGGAGCCGGTGCTGGCTTTCCCAGCCTCCCTATGAAAATCATCTGCCCTCAGCTGGATGTGACTATCATTGACTCGCTCAACAAACGCATCAACTTCCTCAAACTGCTAGCTGAGGAACTCGGGCTGGACAAGGTTCACTTCTACCACGGCCGTGCAGAAGACTTTGCTCAGGACAAGGCCTTTCGAGCTCAATTTGACCTGGTCACTGCCCGTGCAGTCGCTCGCATGCAGGTCCTGTCTGAACTGACCATTCCCTATCTGAAAGTTGGCGGGAAGCTCTTGGCGCTCAAGGCTTCCAATGCTCCAGAAGAACTGGAAGAAGCCAAAAATGCCCTCAACTTACTCTTTAGCAAGGTTCAAGACAACCTCAGCTATGCCTTACCAAACGGCGACCCCCGCTTTATCACAGTGGTGGAAAAGAAGAAAGAAACACCCAATAAATACCCCCGCAAAGCCGGTATGCCAAATAAAAGACCATTATAAGAAAAAAATCAGGCAATCCTTGCCTGGTTTTTTATGTCATCTTCAATAATTCAATTTGCTTCAGACGTTCCTTTTTAACAGCTTCAAAATCACCTGGATACATCTTGTTTATCAAGGTAATAGCAAAATCTGCTGCCCAAAGGCCATGATATTTAACATGGGGACTAGCCACAAGCTGAGCCATCGTTCGATAGAATCTCACTTTAACTACATCTTCTTCCTTTTTTGCTAAACGTGAAATCTCAAAGCTCAGATTTCTAGCAGCATGATAAGAACTCTCCCCAGCTAGCCAGTCATCCATAGAGATAAAAGCCTGTTTCATCTCTTTTGTAAATGCAAAAGCAGTTAGCTCCGAAAGATGAGCAGCATATACTTGGCAAAATCGAACTACTTCTTGGTGTGTTTTTTCTTCATAAACTTTAATAAAGGCTTTCTTCAAGTCTGGCGCGTCCTCTATTTTCCCCAAAGGTTTTTGATAAGCATAGATATCCATATTTCACTTTCCTCCATCCTACCTCCACGGGTTATAAAAGCGGCCGTGATTGACTGCGAAGAGGACAAAGCAGAGCAATAGAAAGGCGACTGCCAGTGTCAGTACCAGCATATCTCGTTTGCTTAGAGCCTGATAGGTATACCAGGTCCGTTTTTTATTTTTCCCGAAACGGCGCAGCTCCATGGCTGTGGCAATGGTATTGATGCGCTCTAGTGAGCTGAAAATCAGCGGAATGATAATCTGCAGATTTCCCTTCACGCGCTGAGCCAGTTTGGCTTTCTTGGATAATTCCTGCCCACGCGCTTCCTGAGACATTCTGATTAGGAAGAATTCTTCCTGCAAATCTGGAATATAGCGGAGCGTCAGACTGACCGCGTAAGCAATTTTATAGGAAATACCAAGCTGATGAAGGCTGGAAGCAAACTGACTGGGATGGGTTGTCATGAGGAAAATCACTGCCAGAGGTATAGTAGAAACATACTTGAGCAGGAGATTAAAGAGATAGAACAGCTCCTGAGCTGTTAGATTATAAGCTCCCCATCCGGTCCAGAGGACATCTTTGGCCCCGTAGATATCGACACCATACTGAGGCGCAAAAAGATAGACCATCACTAAGTTAAGAGCAGCAAAGGATGCCGCAAAGACTAAAACAAATGAAATGTCTCGGATGCGGATACGGGACAGCCGAAAGAGACAGAGGGAAAGCAGGGCTAGCCCCAGCAAAAAGCGAGTATCATAGCTGATCATGGCTGCCACTGATACCAGCACGAAGAACAGCATCTTGCTGGCACCGGACAGACTATGAAGAAACGTCTCGCCTGCATGGTAGCCGATTAATTTTCGCTGATTAAGCATGCTTGTCCTCCTTTTTTTGCATATAAAACTCTGTCAAAGCCAGAGGGTCGGCACCAATCTTCTCAGCCAGAGCAAAGATTGACGTTTCTTTTAGATGAGCCGCTGCAATCAACTCTTGATCTGTCAGCACCTGCGCAGGCGCCTTATCGGCTAAAATCTGACCATCCACCACAACTACTGCCCGATCTGAATAATCTAGCATCAGCTGCATATCGTGCGTAATCATGATAATCGTATGTCCCTGCTGGTTGAGCTCGTCTAGAAAGTCCATCATCTCGGTATAATGGCGCTGGTCCTGGCCAGCTGTCGGTTCATCCAAGAGGATAATCTCCGGATTCAGCACCAAGATAGACGCAATAGTCACCCGCTTCTTCTGGCCGAAAGACAGGGCCGAAATCGGCCAACTACGGAATTCATAGAGGCCGCACGTTTTAAGAGCCGCATGGACCCGCTCTTCGATTTCCGCTTCTGCCAGTCCGCGCAAGCGCAAGCCTAGAGCCACTTCATCAAAAATCATGGCTGCCGAAATCATCTGATTGGGATTCTGCAGGACATAGCCAATCCGCTCTGCTCGCTCCTTGATGGAGTCTCCTTTGATGTCCTGACCTTTCCAGCTATAGCTCCCCTCAGTCTCGATAAACTGACAGAGGGCCTTGGCCAGAGTGGATTTGCCAGCTCCATTTTTACCAACGATAGCTATCCGCTCTCCCTTGAAAATCTTCAGGCTCATATCCTGCAAAATAGGCTTGCCGCCGCTCTGGTAAGAAAAGGAAACGTGCTCCAGTTCCAGCAAGGGCTCCTGAGACTCTTTGTCAGAGTCAGACCAATCTCTGCCCTCAAAGGTCACATCTGCCAGCTGCAGCTGATCCAAGCGGGACAAGTCTTCAGTCTTTTCCACTTCAACGCCCAGCTGGCGCAAGGTAGTAATGTAGAGTGGTTCGCGGATGCCATTTTCAGCTAGCAGCTGGGTTCTGAGCAGGTCATCCGGCTGTCCATTAAAGAGAATGCGTCCGTCATTGACAAGCACTAGTCTGTCTACCGGTCTGTAAAGAACATCTTCCAAGCGGTGCTCGATAATCAGAGTCGTCGTTTCCGTCTCCCGATGAAGCTGGTCAATCAAATCAATGGTATCCTGACCTGACTTGGGATCCAGATTGGCCAAGGGCTCGTCAAAGAGCAGAATAGGACTCTCGTCAATCAAAACTCCAGCAAGACTGACGCGCTGCTTTTGACCGCCTGATAAATCCTGGGGTCGATGCTGTAAAAGCTCTGATAAATCCAGCTTCTCTGACCAGGTTTTGACTTTTTCGCGCATAAGCGATAGCTCCATGACATCATTTTCCAGCGCAAAGGCCAAATCTTCTGCTACGCTAAGCCCGATAAACTGGCCATCCGTGTCCTGCAAAACCGTGCTGACAAGATTAGACTTATCATAAATGCTGGACTCAAAAGCCGGCTGACCCTTAATCAAGAGCTGGCCGCCAGCCTCTCCTTTATAAATGTTAGGAATAATTCCATTGAGACACTGGCCAAGCGTTGACTTGCCAGAGCCAGACGGTCCGACAATCAGAACCTTTTCCCCCTCATAGATAGTCAGATTGATATTCTTGAGGGTTGGCTCAGACTGGGCCTGATATTGAAAGCTAAAGTCTTCAAATTGGATAATTGGTTTTTTCATCTTATTTCTCTATAGTGCCAGAGCGATTTGAATCGCTAGATTGGCAATTTTATCTTTTTCGTCTAAGTCTGCATGATTGGCCAGGTTGCGCATATCCCAAGCTTCCTCAGACAAGTGGTCGGCTGCATAAAAGAACTGGCAGACGGATATCTCTCGAAAGGCTGCCAAAGCCGCTACAGCTGAGCATTCCATATCCACACAGATAGCTCCCTCAGCCTTTCTCAGGCGAAGTTTAGCTGGCGTCTCACGATAAATGCCGTCTGTCGTCCAGACCTTGCCCTTGCTGTGGGAAATACCACGCTCATCCAGAAAAGCCGTCAAAAAATCTTTCAAGCCAAGATTGACTTCCTGCTCACGGCTAGCTGGCTGGTAGTGATAACTAGTCCCCTCATCACGCAGGGCCTCCGTCGGGATAATGACGGACGTTTCCTTAATCTCCTCATCCAAGATGCCACAAGTACCGAAAAGCACCAGCTTCTTCATGCCAAAAGCAATCATGTCTTCCAGAATAGCTACACAAGCCGAAGCTCCAACCGGGGCATTGAAGAGAGCCAGTTCTCGTCCATCCGCGAAAATACGATAGATAGGAATTTCAATATTTGCCATGCTGGTTGTCGTAATCAGCTCATGCTCAAAATCCGCTAGCATCCGAGCAAAAGTCTCTCTGGCAAAGCAAGAGACAGCCGTCTCCGGAAAGTCTTCTATAGATTCATTCAAATCTTCCGGATTGATGATGGCCTTGCGATTGTTGTCAAATTCTTCAAGTATCATAGGCGCGCTCTTATCCCTTTCTTCCTAATGAAACAGCCAGCAATTCTCTGCTGACTTCATCTTACCATTGTATCATAAAAAGGCGGTCTGCTGAACGCTGCCTGCATATTTTCTACATAGCCAAAGCCATAGGCAGACTCTATAGCCACAAATGACGTGAATACTTTGTCCAATGATTTTCCAAGAAAAAAAGACTGGGAATAACTCCCAATCTCATCTTACATAAGGGCTGTAGCAGCAGTAATCAAGCCAAATACGATGCCTGGCATATTAGCCGCTGCCAAAGGAATGTCCCGCTTCTCTTTAAATAGACCATAAATGACCCAGAGAGTACAGTTTAGAGCAGCCACTGAAGGCTGGATAAAGTCACCCTTATTACCAGCTAGATTATTCATAATCTGTGGAATATAGGAAACATACATCATAACAGACATAAAAGTAGCCACCCAGCCCAAGATTAGCATGTGTTTTTCTTTCATTTCGTTCTCCTTTTTATAAAACTGACCTCTATTCTATAGCTTCTTTTTGAAATTTTCAAGATATTTTCAATAATGTTATCAAAAAGAAAAGAGTCACAAAATTGTGAGAACTGCTGACAGACCTTAAAAAGCCGCCTTTTGGCAGCTCTGTTAAGATTCAAAAAGTAAATTTTCCTAGCGCTAAAACTTCGGTTCTCCATCGGGAAGTTGATCCAAAATGGCTTCCAGTTCCAGCCGATTGAGTGGCTGAATCCGGATCTGACTGGAATCCAGATAGGTACGGTGAGTCTCTGGAATCTTCTCCAAAAAAGCTTTTAAATCCTTTGTTGTCAGATATTTATAGCCCTGCGGACTGCTGGCATCCTCTATCAGGATATGAAGATGCCATTCCATGTCTTGACTAGCACCACTCTCAATCATCTCTTTAACCAAGTAGCCCTTGGGCATAGGCTGAGTTGGAAGGACTGTATCCACTCCTTCTGCCAGAACATAAGAACCCAGATATTTCCCACCCTGATCCTTATAGTACTTCGGAGTAGAAAATTGACTCTGGACCTGCTGCATCTCGGCCATCTGCCTGCCAAACTCCTCCACAGGATCTTCAGCTTTGAATAGTTCCAGAAGTTTTTCCTGCGACATGTACAAATCATGAACATAGCCCTCAAAAACATGCATAGGCGCAGCTGCAACTCTGGCATCGTTCAGGCCGTAGAGAATATCCGCTTCAAAATCAATATTAAAAATCCCGTCAGCAGTGTAAGTCGTGCCGTATTCATCGACAATATCCTGCTTCATCTTCTGAGCCAAACGACTCATGAAGAGAATCGCCCCTTTCCAGTCGCCCACTGTTGATGGTGTCAAGACGCGGACCTGGTAGGTTTCTCGGTCTGGCAGATAATAAACTTCAAACCCACGGCCTGCCCCTTCCCAGTAGACAGCCAGAAAAGTTCCGACCTGATCCAAGGATTGATAAGCCTTATCGCCCTCGAGGCCTACGACCTCAAGTCCTTCTACCAAGGAAACCAGAGACAAGGGTGTTTCGACCGCCTTATAGCTAAACAAACCCTTTCGGTTCTGAATGTAAAAAGAAATACTCATACCATGCTCCTTTCTAACTACAAAAGCCTTTCAGAAAGCGAGAAAATGCAAAATCAAAACTCAATACAGGTACAAACTAGCTTTTCTCCAAGACTTTTAAGACATGCTCCATTCTTAAAACGAACTCTGGTATTAGTATAACATTTTTGGAGGAAAAAGACGAAAAACCTGTATCCATGAAGAGACTTTCTGACTGAAAGCTTCATCAATACAGATTCTAAGAATATATTTGAACTTCGTAAAAAGGCAATGAATAAACTTCTAAGAAAGCAAAACTCATTCTGAGCACTTCTTACTTTTTATCCTGCTGTGTCAGCTCCTGATTGTAGGACAAGGCTAGCTTGATCCAGTAAGGCAGTTCTTTTTGTCCCTCGACATCTAAATCAATATAGCCATGATAAAGCCTACCCTTCATCACTGTGACACTGGCACCATTTTTAGACAGGACCTGCTTTTCCAGTTCCTTACCGATGCGGACCATGACAAGCTCTTGACTTCTCGAACTCACAGTAACGGTCATCTTACCTCGAACCATAAAAGCCAAGCCACCAAACATCTTCTTCTCTTCTACCTCTTCTTCAAAAACATGAGGAGGAAGTTCAGTAGCTAAAATGGCACGGACTTGCTGGGCTAAGGATTCACTATAAGCCATCCTTCTACCTCATTTCATCACATCCCAGCCGATACCAAAACGGTCAATCAAGCGGCCATAAAACTCTGCGAAAGCTTGTTCCTCTAAAGGATAGAGAATTTGCCCACCTTCAGCAAGCTTAGCAAAGAGCTCATCGGCTTCTTCTCTACTGTCTGGGCTCAGAACTAACCATTGATTGGGCTGATGATTGCTAGGAATAGATAGGTCGTTAAAAATGCCTACATCCTCACCATTCAGGGTCAAGTTTTCCGTATCTAAGGCAATCCAGGCAAGCTTATCCCGTTTTTCTGCAGGAAGGTCAGCTGGATCCATCATCTCACTGGCTCGGACAAGTCCCTTAATCTCTGTCTGAAAAAGGTCAGCATAAAAACGAAAAGCTTCTTCGGCCTGACCATTAAAACTTAAAAACACGTCTAATTTCATTATTGTTCCTCCAATTTTTTATATCTGAGAATAAATCTCTAGTATCAGTTTATCAATTAAGATAAAAATTTTCTTATTCTCAATTGCGCTTGTTTGGCTAGGGAACGCATAATTAAAACTGGAAGATTAACTGTAATAGGGGGATCGCTGGACAAGGGCCTACGCATGCTGATTTCCTCTTGATAGATGTTATCGCCTGAAAAAGTGAGAGGCTCATCGCTGCCCCAGCGAAAGTTATGCTTCAAGACATAGTTTTTAGTTAGGCGTAAATCCTCCAGCAATTCACAAGCCAAAAGATAGTAGTGACCATCGGGTACATTTTCAAAAGTAAACCGTCTCTCCTGACTCAATGCTACTCCGATAACTGGCTCTTCTTTGGGTATGCGGGTTTTAAAAAGCCCGACACAGCTAATGCGTGGTTCATACCCCTCAGGATAAGATAGCGCCACAGTCAAGCGATTGCCACTTTTACAGTCGGGATCCTGATGCAAGAAAGCTCCCTTCTCATCCAGCTGTTTGATCATAAAATCATAAGCCTTGGTTGATTCCTGATAATATTTTTTAGGCGAAAGTCCAGTATGCCGCTTAAAAGTATTGGAAAAACTGCCTAGACTATCATAACCAGCTTCCATAGAGGTCTCGGTCACATTTTGCCGACCTTCCACAATCTCCTGAATTCCTTTTTCCATCTTAAGAGCTTCCATATATTGCTTGATAGAAAAACCCATCTTTTTCTTGAAAGTTCTGGATAGATGGGAAGGACTATAATGGAAATACTGAGACAAATCAGTCAGACTCAGCTCTTCATCTGCATGCTGACGCAGATAAGCTGCCACTTCTTCCATGATAGCTTTAGACATAGACTTGCTCCTTTCCCATTTATTTAAGCCCATTATATCACATCAAAAAGAAAGGACAAAAAACCAAAACCGCATAAAGAAAAGAAGAAATCAAGTGATGCTCCGCGAGATGTCCCAAGAACGTGAGGAAATAGCCTGCTTTCCCAAATCCCTGTCCAACAAGACTTTTACCTGTAGATAAATGATGAAAAAAACTTTAGACAGTAAATTTGTCTAAAGTTTTTGGTATTTACTATTTAACAGAAACTCTTCCCTTTTCTTAAGAATTTACAAACTTGCCTTACCATCAAAAATAGTCAGCTTATGTAAATTTTCCATGCCTGCAATAATGGGTCTAGCTTTTGCAATGAGATTTTGAAAAACTGCCAAAGTCAGACTATCATTGTGAGCCTGCTCGCTCTCCCAAACTTCATAAATATAGATGCTGTTGGGTTCGTCTGCTTTCTCTCCTAAGATATAGCAGAAACAAGTATCAAGATTTTGCATTTCTTTGACAACTTCTTGCATATAAGCAGCAAGTTCCTGCGCCTTTCCTTCTTTGGCAATTAATTTACCATAAACGCAAAATTTTTCCATTAAGCTCTCTCCTTATTACTGAGCCACCAGTGTTTCCAAGCTTTCTCCAATCGCAGCCAAACGCTCCATCACTTCTGCCTGGCTCAAGCCGTTTTCAGCAACATAGCGGTTGCGAGGGTGAACACGGCATTCGTGAGAACAGCCACGGAGGTACTTGTCTTCATTTTCTTCTGAAGTCAGGATGCGGCGGTTACACTCTGGATTTCCACAGTTGACATAGCGCTCGCAAGGAGTACCGTCAAACCAGTCTTTCCCAATCACAACTGGATCAACATGGTTGATATCAACGGAGATACGCTCATCAAAGACATACATCTTGCCGTCCCAAAGCTCTCCTTGAACTTCTGGATCCTTGCCGTAAGTTGCGATACCGCCATGAAGCTGACCGACATCCTTGTAGCCTTCACGCACCATCCAGCCTGAGAATTTCTCACAGCGAACACCACCGGTACAGTAAACAACCACGCGCTTGTCCATGAACTTCTCTTTGTTATCACGAACCCATTGCGGCAACTCACGAAAGTTGCGGATGTCTGGACGAATGGCTCCGCGGAAGTGACCTAAATCGTATTCATAGTCATTACGAGTGTCTAGGACAACAGTGTCTTCGTCCAAGAGTGCTTCCTTAAATTCCTTAGGTGACAGGTAAGCCCCTGTCGTCTCCAACGGGTTGATGTCATTGTCAAAATCATTGTCTTCCAAGCCCAAGTGCACAATTTCTTTCTTGTAGCGAACAAACATTTTCTTGAAGGCTTGCTCGTTTTCTTCATCAATCTTGAACCAAAGGTCTTCCATACCTGGCAGGGAATGCACATAATCCATGTATTTTTGAGTGGTTTCATAATCACCAGAAACCGTTCCATTGATTCCCTCATCTGCTACCAAGATACGGCCTTTAAGACCGATAGATTTACAGAAAGCCAGATGATCAGCTGCAAATTTCTCAGCATTCTCAATCGGAACATATTTGTAGTAAAGTAGGACGCGAATATCTTTTGCCATAAGATTTCAACTCTCTTTTCTCTATAAAATTTTCTGAATTTTTTAATTCATCTATTTATTATAACCTGATTGAAAAAACTGGGCAAAATATTTGTTTGAAAAATAGCAGAGCTGGAAAGTTTAAATGAGAAGGACAAGTCAACGCTCTTCTTCCAATTGATCCAAATACTTCTCAAAGCGCTTTTTCTGCCATTCTCTTACAGATTCTCCTTTCACTTTATAAATTTCTATAATACAATATATAATTTACATTATGCTTTTTATTTTGTACAAAAAAGACTGGGAGTAATCCCAATCTGTCAATTTTTGATGTAATCAATCCTTTTTCAGACTTCCTGCGCGGGTGCGAGTGCGAGCATAGGCAGTCAGCAGGACAGTTCCGATGACTGCTACTGTCGCAGAATTCACCAGAATTGCTACAACACTTTGAGCAATAACCTTATTAACCGGCTCACCAGATACAATCACGTCACCAATTGGGCCGATAAGCCAAGCGATTGCATTGGCTCCAAACTGAATCAAGTTAAAGCGGATAATATCCTTGACTTCAAATTTTCCTTCTTCCACTTGGAAGAATTTTCTAAAGAGGCCAACCAATAGACCGAAGACTCCGCTACCGGCAATCCAGAACCACCAAAGTCCGCCACCGCTCATAGCGTCTTTAATGGCATGGCCAATGAAGCCCATCAAGAAACCGACGATTGGTCCAAAGATGACGCTAAAAAGAGCTTGCAGAGGGTATTGGAGCTGGATGCTGGTATTGGGTACAGGCGTTGGAATATTGATCATTCCGATGACCACGAATAGGGCTGCTCCAATTCCTGTTGCGACTACGTTTCTGATTGTATTATTTTTCATTTTCTTCTTCCTTAATTTTCAATTCTCTTGATTTCAATATGCCATTGGGCACCGACGCCAACATTGTAGGCCTTAGCAAAGGAACCTTGATTAATCGCTAAGCCGACCCGATAGAGGGAGTTGATATAGAGGATAGGCTGACCGATGCGGACATCCGCAAAGGACTTACCATAGGTTACTTGGTTTTGATAAACCAGCATGTCATTATTGTAAATAGTAACTTCGAAGCGGTCGCCAAATTCCGGTTTTAAGGTGCAGAATTCTTCGCGGGTAATAGATGTCCAGAGAGAGCCGAAACGAACATCCAGGATATCAATAGCTCCGCTGACATAATTATCCGCAAGCGTAGTTTCGACTACCTGAATTTCGACAATGTCTTCGACCTTGAGTTCTGGTCCAACCTCTTCAAAGCTGATATGGCCGCTGGCTAGCTTGGCACCTGTATAAGCATAGACATCACGACCGTGGAAAGTGTAGGAATGCTCCGTATCCTTACGGCGATTTTCCACCTCAGAAATTTCCCGAATGGCCTCAATTCCGACATGCTTCTTGATGAAAGACAGGGTACCATTGTCAGGCGTGACGATGTACTGTCCTTTTTTAGTCTTGGCTACCACACTCTTACGCTTAGAGCCAACGCCCGGATCCACTACCGACACAAAGGTCGTTCCTGCTGGCCAATAATTAACCGTCTGAAAGAGACGATAGCTCCCTTCAAAGATATTGTAAGGGGTGATATCGTGAGTCAGATGATGAATTTTCAGAGTGGGCGATTCTTCTAAGGCCACTCCGATCATGGCTGACACGGCTCCATCTACCAGACCAAAGTCCGACTGGAGTACGAGTAAATTGTTCATGTTTTCTCCTTAGTTATATTTTCGATGATATTTAGTCTGAAGCTGACTTGGAATGTCTCGCTTTAAGGATTTTCCTTCCTAACAGGGCTCCAAGTAAAGCCCCCAGTAAAATGCTGGCCATAAACCAGAGGACCAAGCTGGGTTCTGGCTTAAGCATGACTTTCTCGATATAAGCCTGAGTCTTTCCTCTGGCAAGAAGACTAGCTTCATACTGCTTGGGCGCCAGCCACATTAGGAAAATAGGACCCGCTGTGCTAAAGCTGAAAACCATAAAAGCCAGCAAGCTTCTAACAGTCTTTTGATAACCGCCTGACCGAGCTATCAGATCCGCTAAAATACCACAAATCAAACCAGGTAGAAAAGCTCCAAAGCCATGTCGGCTAAGCAGAAAGAAGAGACCCAGCAGACAGCCTAAGCCGCTGATTAGACCGAAGGTCTTTATTTTCTCAGTGTAGAAGATGAACAAAACTCCGCCAAAGAAAGCTGTAAAAGTTGGAGCATAAAACATATTGCCCGAGCGGTCAAATAAAAGCCCAACCAAGACGCCTAAAATCATGGCTAGGAAATAAAAGAGATAAAAGAAGCCAGCCTGCTTCAGTTTGTCTTTTCTTATAGAATATAGCATAAGTCTTCCTTTCCCGCTAGTCAGCTTGTCGATAACTGCAAATCAGCTCCTGAATGAGCTCTATATGCGTGTAGTAGTCAGCAATTTTCACATTCTCATCTCCGCCATGGTCCCGGCTGTTGGCATTTCCAAGTCCAAAAGCCGCCATAGGAACCTCCAAGGCCTCATAGACCGTGTGCATCGGACCAGTTCCAGCTGAGGTCGGCAGAACAGAGACGCCCTCTTGATAATAATCTTTAGCCAGCTCGATAAGATTGAGAATGGAAGGTGCGCTCATGTCGCTGCGATAGCTCATTTCTCCCAAGGTATAAGTCAGCTCAACTGCTGGATAGCCATTCTTGTCCAGCTGTTGACGAATCTTGTCTAACACATCCTCTGGCTCCAGACCAGGCACCAGACGAACCTCCATCTTGGCCTGGGCATCTGAAGGTAAAATAGTTTTAACCCCTTGGCCTTGATAGCCTGATCCGAAACCTTCAATATTCAGAGAAGGCTCAAAGTAAAAGCGACGGAGAAATTCTTTCCGTTCGTCCAACAAAACTGGTAATTTCAAGCCATAGACTTGACTCAACTCTTCAGGAGTCCGCAGGGCATATTCCTCAATTAGGGCCAGCTCTCGTTCATTTGGCTCTTGAACCTGCTCATAGATGCCTTCAACTAAGATGCGGCCGTCTGGACTGCGCAAGCTGGATAAAGCATTGAGCAAATACCAAGAAGCTGAATTGATAACGCCACCGAAGCTGGAATGGATGTCAACAGCTGCACTTTTGACTGTCATATCAAAGGTCACAATCCCCTTGTTACCGCCTGAGATTTCCAGTTGTCCCAGATTATTGCGGCTGCCTTGCTCCCAGACCAGTAAATCCGCTCCTCGCAGGCGTTTGCGATGCTTGGCCAAATATTTATCCAAGTCTGTCGAAGCAGACTCTTCTGCCCCTTCCATCATAAAAATAATATTGACCGGCAAATCACCGTGCTCTCGAATATACTTACGAACGGCCGTCAAACGAGCGGTAATGTGCCCCTTGTCATCATCCACTCCTCGCCCATACATAATCCCGTAATGAACTGACAGTGTAAAGGGATCATTGGTCCAAGGCTGGTCATCATCTGCCGGCACTGTATCGTAGTGGTTGTAGAAAATAATGGTCTTAGCAGCAGGATTTGAAGAAAGAAACTCCGCCAAAACAAATGGAGCAGTGTAGCTGTCGTCAATCATGACCTTGGCACCTGCAGCTGTAAAAATCTCTCCCAAATAGTTGGCTACTTCCTGCAGGCCAATCTGCTGGGCAAAGATTGATTTTTTAGAGATCAAGGTTCGCAGTACTTCAAAATAGTGCTGGGCTACCTCGTCGTTTTCAAATTTCTTGATTTGTTCAGTCTCAGTTGAGAAAGGCATGCGTTACTCCTATTAACAGCAGATAAAGGGCTGGGGAAATAAGCTTCCCCGCCCTTATCGTATTTCTTGTATCAAAGTCTAGTCAGCCAAATTGCAGACCGAACTTGATGGGATTTCTTACTTGATATCTTTTGCATCTGGCAGGTAAGAACCGCCAAAGAATTCTTGTGATAGTTTTTCAAGCGTACCATCCTCATAGAGTTCCTTGATTCGCTTGTTGACAAATTTTTGCAGGTCTTCCTGACCGCTTGCAATAATCGGATAGACATAAGGCTGCTGGTCGCTTGGAAGCTCAATCACTTCCAGATTATTCAAGCCTTGGTCTTTGATAATAGACTCTACAGTTATGCGCTCAAAAACTTTATAGTCCGTACGGCCGTCATTCAGATTGGCCAAGATTTGCTGAATGGTTCCGTCCGTATAATTGATTTTTGTCGGATTATCGCTATGTTCCTTGTTATAGTCCTCTAGTTGCTGAGCTGTTGAAGTCCCCTGAACAACCTCAGTAGACTTGCCGCCAATGTCATCCAGCGATTTAATGCCCTCACCCTTACGGACAACTAAAACTGTTGGATTTTTCGCATATGGACTAGCATAGAGATATTTGTTAGCCCGCTCCTCAGAATAGCTGATATTATTGGCACCGATCTGGTAGCGGTCACTGTCCAGACCTGAGAAAATAGAAGCCCACTTGGTCTTATTGAAATTGACTTCATACTTGTCTGAGTCCTTAAAGATAGCACGAAGGACTTCGATATCGTAGCCAGTCAGTTTACCGTCTTTATCCTCGTATGAAAATGGTTTGGTCGTTCCTACTGTTCCGACTTCTACCTTTATTTTCTCTGTTTTCTTCTCACTTGATGATGAGCAGGCCACTAGGGCACCAATGGCCAAGACACTGACAGCCGCCAGAGAGAAGTATTTCAAGGTTTTCTTCAGGTTCATATTTCGAATTCCTCCTAAAAAGTCTTTCTTTATCATATCAAATAAGGAGAAACTTGACCATTATATATTTTTTATGGAGGTGATAGCTTTTCTTTATCAGCTTTGAGGCAGCTATTTCTAGGCTTTTTGCTTGTAGTGCTGCAGGAGGAAGAGGGCGCTTTCAACATAGTAAGGAACGGAAACTTTGAAAGCTTCGTCGTCAATGACCATGCTGTCGTGATGGAGGTCAGGAGCATTTTCTGCCCCATTTGAGCCGATAAAGGCAAAGACACCTGGAAGTTTCTCCTGATAAAAGGCAAAATCTTCTCCAGCTGAGGATGGATTGGCTGGCAGGACCTCGGCTAGATTCTGTGAGTGCTCATAGAGCAGCTCGGCCAATTCGGGATCATTATAGGTCACTGGAGGAGTATGGTCCCAAGAAATCCTGACCTGAGCCCCAAAATTCTCCGCTGTATTCTCTACAATTCGGATAAAGTCTTTCTTGAGACGCTGCTGCAAGGATGGATTGAAGCTGCGAATGGTTCCTTCAAAAAAGCCCGACTGCGGCAGTACATTCCAAGTTGCCCCCGCTTCTATATGAGTTACAGACAAGACAGCTGCTTCAAAAGGAGACACAGTACGAGCCACTAGAGCCTGCAGATTTTGAATCATACTGGTTAAGGTCAATACTGTATCAACCCCCAGATCTGGTCTAGCCGCATGGCTGCTGACTCCTTCTACCTCCACCTTGAACTTCTCAACCCCAGCCATCATGGCTCCAGCTTTAAGTGCTAGCTGCCCTGCCTTAAGCTGAGGCATATTGTGAAAGCCGATAATAGCAGACACATCGTCCAGCAAACCAGTCGCAAGAACCTGACTGGCTCCCAGAGAAGTCTCCTCAGCCGGCTGGAAAATCAAACGAACTGTCCCTCTCAAATCTCCTTCCATAGCCTTGAGCAGCTCCGCTGCCCCCAAAAGGCTGGTCTGATGAAAATCATGGCCGCAAGCGTGCATGACGCCTGCATTCTGACTGGCGTAAGGCAGACCAGTCCGCTCCAAAATGGGCAGAGCATCGATATCAGCCCTCAGGGCAATAACCGGCTTGCCAGAACCAACCTCGGCAACCAAGCCCGTTTTCAGACCGGATTCTAAAATCCTAATCTCCAAATCTTCCAGATAGCCTTTTAGGAAAGCCGTCGTTTCAAATTCCTGCCCAGACAGCTCTGGATGCTGATGAAGATAATGCCGTGTTTGTATCAGTTTATCATAAAATTTTTTCATGGCCGACTCCTTTACTCGAATACACCTATCTATCAACCAGTATAGCACAAAGCTGGACGCGGAAACAAAAATAGAGAGCCAATCATCAATCATTAGCTCTCCAATTTTAGAATTATGATATATCACCTTCAAAAGAGATTACAATAGATTCATAAGAAAAATCACGCTCCAAGACCCATTTGCCATCAGTTTTGACAAATTTTAACTGATAATCTCGTTCTGGAGTGAGGAGCGGCCGTGAGTCCAATCCAGCCATCATGTCATCAGCATAATTCTTATCTTGTGCTTTATAGAATTCCGAAAGATTCGCATACTCAGAACGATGCTTGTCAGAAAACTCTTTACTGTAGTTCAGGATGGTTTTGCTTAGACTGACCGTTCTCGGTTTAATCTTAATCACTATCTCATTCGGCATGTACTGGGCTACTGTATAAGAAATTTCGGAGCGCTTTGCATTATTTTCCACATAGGCATCGATAAAGGCATTGACTTCCTTATCAGTAAAGGGATAGTCATGCAATTTACGTTTGAAGTCTTCAGCAAAAGCTGCTCTAAAGTCCTTTTTATCTTGCTCCAAATCGCCGCCCAAGACAAAATTTTCCTTGCTCTTGGACGACTTTGCCTTGTCTTTGCTTTTGGCGTCTCCACCTAAGAAAACGGCATTCAGATAATCAGAAGCTAATTTCTTTGAATCTTCGATTTGATCAGGATAACTCGAAGGATCAACATTTAGCTTGATTTCTTTGCTTTTCTCATCAGCATCATAAGTTTTCTTCTCATAGTGCAGTTCATATTTTTTATCCTTTTCAACCTTAAATACAAGATAACCAGACAGAGTCTTTCCCTTAGCTAAATCTTCATATTTTAGTATTTTAAAGTTTTCTGCATCATCATAAACTCCGACCGGTTGGATTTTCTCACCTTCTAAATCGTAGAAACCAATGTCTGAGGAGGAAATCATAATTTTTTCATCCGTTTTATTCTTAATTTCCAATGACAAAGCCAAGTATTTTGAATCAGCGGCCCCGTTGCTTGGCAAAATAAACTGGCCATCCTTAATCTTGATATCTACCTGTCCATTGCTGGCTACTTTCTTGTCCTTCTTCTCCTGACTTTGCTTACTTGTAAGATCCTGATTTGGAGTCGGAAGCAAGGCACAGGCAGTTAAGCTCATTCCTGCTAAAAGCAAGGTTGTGTATTGAAATACTTTTTTCATCATTGTCTCCTTAATAACTTAATAATATGACCTTTCTATTTTACCATACTTGGCTGCGCTGGTAAATACAGTTTGAGACTTCTCATCACAGAAAAACCTGTAGCTCAAACTACAGGTCAAGTATCTTTAGAATCCATCTACATTCGTATAGATTTTTTGGACATCTTCGTCGTCTTCTAAAACGCTATAAAGCTTTTCAAAGGTTTCGAGGTCCTCACCAGTCAACTCTACTTCAGACTGAGGAATCATTTCCAGCTCGGTTACTTGGAATTCTTGAATGCCAGATTCACGCAGAGCCACGATGGCCTTGTGAAGGTCGGTTGGCGCTGTATAGACAGTAATGCTTCCTTCTTCTGCTTCAACATCATCAACATCCACATCCGCTTCCAGCAGCTGTTCAAAGACGCTGTCAGCGTCGTCACCCGCAAAGACAATCACACCTTTATTATCAAAAAGATAAGCTACAGAGCCACTAGCTCCCATATTGCCGCCATTTTTACCAAAAGCAGCACGGACATTGGCTGCAGTCCGATTGACATTTGAAGTCAGAGTATCGACAATCAGCATAGAACCGTTTGGCCCAAATCCTTCATAGCGGCCTTCAGTAAAGGTTTCGTCCGTGTTTCCTTTTGCCTTATCAATGGCCTTGTCAATGACATGCTTAGGCACCTGAGCCTGCTTAGCTCGATCAATAACGAATTTCAAAGCTGTGTTAGACTCTGGATCTGGATCACCTTTTTTAGCTGCTACATAGATTTCCACACCAAACTTAGCATATACTTTTGAGTTCGCGCCGTCTTTGGCCGTTTTCTTTGCCACAATATTGGCCCATTTACGTCCCATTGGAGATTCTCCTTTTGATAAATTACATTTTTAATCTTTCTTATTATAACACAGGGAATCAGAAAAATCACTAAGAAAAAATGATAGCTCCTAGAAGATTCTGGTTGTATTGTTCAACTCCTGCTGGGCTGAAATCGAGACAAAATTGATTTCTGTTTTCCTTCCATAAAAAATCCAGCCGCTAAAAGAGCAACTGGACGGTACATTCTATTTCCTGAAACTAGCAGGCCTGTCATAACGGACCTTTGCCGAAATCCATCAAAATATCACTGATAATTTTTCACAATAGGCAAATCGGGTTTGCACCTGCTTAAGCAGTCAAAAACATCCTCTATTCTGCCATCCAAAAATGTGACATCTACTCGGACGGACTTGCCATGATAAGGCTTGACATATAGGTAGTCTCTCCGATAGCGCCTGACCCCCAGTCGAAAAGAAGCCTGCCCATCAGAAGTTCTTCCCCAAGCCGGCCGGTAAAAGACACTTTCCAGCTGATTCCAAGCAAAGCTATGCTCTTTCAAGAAAGCTCCTCGCACGGTCAAGCCCCATTCTGTTCCCGCAAGAACAAAGCACTTTTTACTCAGCTTGCGTCCCGCATGAACTATTGCAAAGATTTCGACTACAGCAGTCATGAAAAAAGCAAGTATAAAAGGCAAAATGAACGAGCGTATTCCTGCTCCAGGCATAGCCTTTTCGAAAGAAAATAGTATAAAGTAAGCTAAAGTTCCGAAAATAAGGCTTAAGGCTAAAAAAACAGATGCCAAGATGACTATGGTCAAATAGAGTCCTCTACGGTAGCAAAAAGCAAACAATAAAGGCATGGCTTTTCCCTTCTTTCTCAGCTAATAGTTTTGCTTATGCTTTACTGAGGCGCCTTAAACTCATCTTCCTCTACCTTATTCCAGTCAGAATATTGAGTATCTGTTTGAACATCCAAACTACCTTCTTCACCCTTATAAGATAAACCTAGTTTAAAGTCTTTTAAGAATAAGGTCTTTTTATCCAAGCGTACTTCTAACTTCTTATCCATATCAGCCTGAGTAACACCTGTTAGCTCTAGTTTGAATTCTTCACCAAAAAGCCCCAGCAAGTCAGCGTTTTTACTGCTTAATTTAAAGATATATTCATCACCGCTTTCCTTTACAGTGACATCATCAGCCATTTGATAAAAGCCATCCATGAGTTTGAAATAATCGGGCTGAACATAATAATCTGCTCCGCTTCCCATTTCTTGCTTAGACCATGTTCCATTTTTAGAAGAACGAGTATACAAAAGTTTATTCTCTCCGCCTGGCATAATCGCTTCTTGATAACTCTCCTGACCGCTCTCTTTTCCATCTATGATTAAATGCCCCTTGGCCAGTTCATCCATGCTTTTATCATAGAGAAGGTCTCCGCTCATCGTTTGAGTTTTATTGGAATCATCTACAGTGATAGATAATTTCACCTTCATTTTCATTGAAGTTAGATCTTCATTCGCAGTTTCTGCTTTCTCCAAGAGTTCTTCAATATCGTCAGAAGAAGTATTCTTTTGGCTCTCACGGGAGCTATTCTCAGTCCCACCCTGATTCTTTTGAGAATGCTTCTGCCCAATCAAGCTACAAGCCCCTAAACTAAGCGTCAGTAAAGCTGTAAGGGCCATAAAGGTAATCTTTTTGAATTTCATGAGTCTTCCTCCTTTGAGACATGGATAGGAAAGATAAGCATTCAATCAGCACAGCAATGTTTTATGGACCGAATGCTAGCTTTCATATCTACAGTCAAATCACTAAAAAGCAAATCGTGCTTCTTAGTGAAAACAAGTTTATTTTTTTATTATACCATTTTTTATTTACCGTCGCAAACAAAGCAAAAAGGCTGAACATTCAGCCTTACTTGTCTTTCATAATCGGAACTCGTCCAAAGTTCTGTTCCGTAAGTGCAGGATTGCCTAGTTGATAGACCTTATCAGCCTGCTGGGTTAGACTATCCCATGGCTTCTTGCCGATACGGCTGACCAATTCAGCTTTTCCCTTAAGCTTGGACAAATGCTGGCGTCCCTGCTCGGAAAAGCCTAAAATATGAACACCTGACGGAAGCTCTTCTTTCCTAGCTCCGACTAGGATATAGGTCAGCAGACGCCGGATCCGAGCCTTGGTATAGCGCTTGGTTGCCACCTGATAAACTAGCTCTTCTATGGTCTCACTGCTTCTCAAGGCCTCTCTAATCCTGACGGCCAACTCCTGATTGACCTGATAAGAGTCTGTTAAATCCGGACAGGTCACTATCTGGTAACGGAGATAAGGAAAGAGGTCCGACCAGGTCACCTTGGGAGCCGCTTCAATCAAGTGATGGGCTGGGGTGAATTTTTTGAGAAAGTCTGGCTGGTCCAGATTCTGACGAAGGGCAGTTGCAGAGGCAAATTCTTGATTAGCTGATAAGGAATGGTAGCCAGCTCCCTGACGTTGAATCGGGCACAGTTTTATATCTCTTCCCGCCACAGCCTTGGCATAAGCCAAGCCCAAGATATGATTGGGAGTAGAGCCTGAGAAATTGAGCCCTACAAACTCCTGCCACATGGCCTGAGTCTTCTGAGGATAAGATAGGGAATCAGGCAAGCTGGCCAGATAACCCTCCATCTGCTCTGCCTTTTCATCATAGACCTTGGAAATACTCTCGTAGTCCAGCACTTCCTCAGTTCCAAACATTAGATGATCAATGCCCAGTCTCTCTAAGATGTCTACCGCCCCCTTAGCGAAAAAGTCTGCCGCCTGAACGCTGACCAAGAAAGGCAACTCAAGGACCAAATCCGCTCCAGCTTCCAAAGCCATCTGTGTCCGAGTCCACTTGTCCACGATAGCCGGCTCCCCTCGCTGAACAAAATTGCCACTCATAGCGATAATTTTCAGACCAGAAGCCTGCTCCAGCAGATATTTGTGCCCATTATGAAAAGGATTAAACTCTGCGATAATACCAGTAACTGTCATCTCATTTCTCCGCCACAAAGAACCAGCGAGCGCTCTTGTCTGTTGGCTCCTTGTCCTCAAAGTCCGCGTAAACCTTGACATTCTTAAAACCAGCCTGCTCCAGCAAGATATCATAGGTCAGAATCTCATAGGTCCGCTCCTCATGCACCTCATCATGGCGCGTGAAGCGCCCATCCTCGTCTTGAACAAAGAAGGTCAGCTCATGCACGATAGAATGAGGCGGTTCGTCCGCATAGGAATCCCATACCATAGCAAAGGTTTCAGCATTTTCATGATAAGAATAGTCTGGAAAAACCTCGTCAATCTGGTAAATCGAGTGCACATCAAAGATAAAGCGGCCCCCTTCATTTAGATGCTGGTAAACTTGAGTGAAGACCTGACTGACATCGACTTCGTCCTCCATATAGCAAATCGAGTCTGAATAGCACGTCACCAAATCAAACTGACCGATGCCACTCAAATCCAGCATATTGCCCTGAATAAAGGGAATGTCCAAACTAGCCTCTCTGCTACGTTTTTCTGCCAACTCCAGCATTTCCTGACTCAGATCCAGCCCCGTCACCTCGAACCCTGCCTGCTTAAAATAAATAGACTGAATGCCCGTTCCACAGGCCAGCTCCAGCAGCTTTTTCTTATCCTTGGGAAAATGACGCAGGCTGAAATCCGTCCACTTCTCATACAAAGAATCATCCATAATCGCATCGTAAACCGACGCGAAGGTTTCATAAGTTGCCATACTTTTCCTTTCAAAAATAGCCCAGCCAGCAGGCTGACTGAGCTAAATTCTGCTTTCTGCCTAAGGGCAAAAATTCACTTGTTTTTTTCTTCCAATAAGGCAGCAACATCTACACCAGTTGCTTCGTGCCACAACTTTTCCAGATTGTAATGCGCTCGCATTTCCTCAGAAAAGACATGGACGACCACGCCGCCTAAGTCTAAGAGCACCCAGCCGCCAGCTGCGTCTCCCTCAACATGGCCAGCAGACAAACCTGCCGCTGCAGCTTTCTCACGGATATTTTCAGCTACCGCATCCAGCTGACGACTGTTCATCGAGCTGACAATGACAAAGTAATCTGTCACAGTAGTCAGACCTTGCAAGTCCAATGCCACAATATCTTCTGCACGTTTTTCATCGGCCGCTTTCACGACCAGTTCCAATAATTCTTGTTCTTTCATAGTTCCTCTTTAATTAAAAATGTTTTTGTAGTCTAGAACATCCGCAAAACGTCCGTCCCATATTTTTTGGTAAAAAGTATTTATTTTTTCTGCCGAAGAGTCTTCTCCATCAAAAGTTGTAAAAGCACCTTCTGGAATAACAAGTTTATAATCAAATTCGAATCCAACTTTAATTGATGCATCTACACAATATTCTGTCTGCATTCCACATAAAACTAGACGGCCAATATCTTCTTTATCCAAGTAATCTTTCAAACCTGTCTCTTTAAAAATACTATTATACTTCTTCTGAAAGACCTTTTCATCTGACTTTCGATTCAAGAGAGGAGACAACTGCCAATCTTCCAATGCATTGTCTTCTGGATTTTCCATATGCTGAATATAGATAATTTCGACACCTTTACTCCTAGCCTGACGCTGCAGAAAGGAAATTTTATCCATCATTTTATCAGACTGAAAACCTGTTTCCACTAAGATATTTTGTACATCTATAATGATTAGAGCTGTTTTCATTCTTCTATTTCCTTCAAATATCCTACAAAGGCATTATAGGTCTCCAAAGTTTGCGGATAGATGGGCATTCCCTTATGGGCTAGATGCTCCACAGTCCTTGCTGTTTCGTAGGCCACAGCTTGATTGAGCGACCGCTGGGCCAGCTCTCTGGCCTTGTCTACTCCCGGAAAGTCCCGGTTGTGCTCTATATAGTCAGCGACATAGACCACCTTGTCCAGCTCAGACATGGTGCCACTGCCCACTGTATGAATCTCGATGGCTCGCAGAATCTCAGCATCTTTGATGCCTAAATCTTCTTGGATCTTATAAATGCCCACCATGCCATGCCAGACATTATTGCACCAGTTTTTCAGGTCAGGATCCAGCTGGTATTTGTCAATCAAGGCCAGAAATTCCTCATCTGAAACCTTTTTGGCATAATCGTGTAGGAGGCCTGCAAGACCAGCTTTTTCGACATCAAGACCGAAGTGCTCCGCTAATTCACGAGCAGCCTTTTCCACACCTAGACAATGCCGCAGGCGTTTCTCCGACATGACTGTTTCCATCTTAGCCAGCAAGGCCTCACGGCTCATGCTGATATAGCTTTCATAGGTCATAGGTAAAGCCCTTCTTTCTCGATATAGTCTAAGACTGGCTGAGGCAGCAGGAAATTAGGAGTCCGTCCCTGAGCCAGAAAATCCCGCACCATACTGGAGGAAATATCCATAAGGGGCACATCCACCCAGATGACAGGGTAAGAAGTTCCCGCCTTGTAGCGCGGCCGCTGAACACCGACAAACTGAACCAGCTCAACCAGCTCATCAATCCGGTACCACTTAGGAAGATAGTCCACCATATCTGCACCGATGATAAAGTAATAGTCCGTATCGGGATGTTGCTCTGTCAGAAGCTTCATAGTGTCGTAGGTATAGGAAATTCCCTTGCGCTCCAGCTCAATGGTTTCAATTCCTAGGCCTTCAATACCCTCAATAGCTAGCTCCAGCATTTTCAGCCGATGCTTTTCATCGATGGTCTCTTTCTTGTCCACATGGGGCGGCTCATACTCTGGCATAAGCAGGACCTGATCTAAGCCTAACTGTTGTCGGACCTGATCCGCCACGACCAAATGAGCATTGTGGACAGGGTTGAAATTCCCTCCTAGTATGCCAATCTGCTTGCGTTTTTTATCTTTAACTTCTGGTTCTAAATCCACCTTGGTAAAGGGGGTCAGTAATTCAATAGCCATAGGCTGATATCTCCACAGAAATTTTTCCTTAAATTTGCTTTACTTTGACAGAGAGTTTGCGATTTTCCTTTTTGCTGGACTGCTTGTAGAGAATCAAGATCCGGCCAATCTTCTGCACCGTATCCACTCCGATTTCCTCTTCCAGAATCTCAGCAACTTCATGGATATTCTCATCTGTATTCTGCAAGAGCGTAACCTTAATCAGCTCTCTGGCATCCAGTGCCTGACGGACGCTGGTTTTGATTTGGTCGTTGAGTCCATTTTTCCCAATCTGAATGATAGGTTTGAGACTGTGTGCCTGACTGTTGAGAAAGGCCCGTTGTTTTGATGTTAGTGTCATGTTCTTCTATAAGGTATGAGACAGTTGGGACCTGCTTTTTCCCCACTGTTCATAGCCTTTTCCTTCCTTATTCTAAGGAGATTTATTCCCCTTGGTTTCTTGAGTATTATATAATAGCTTTCCGAGTGACAACCGCCACACCCTCTGGCGCCCAGCCAGCTACTCGGGCAGGTCCACTGACGCGAATCCAGCCCAAACCTGAGAAGACGATATCCGTCTTGTCCTTGATGGTAAATTCATGCTTGACCAAAGCTGGAAATTCTTTCTTTTCCTTGCCAACTGGCGGCACCAAGAGACTGCCGACATGCTTATCATAAAAGTCACTAGCACCTTCTAACTTGGTCCGGTGGAGCTTGAGCTCATTGTCAAAATATGCTGTGAAGCCCTGCTTGTCGCCTGCCACAAAATCGAAACGGCCTAGGCCACCCAAAAAGAGGGTTTGATTTGGATTAAGCTGGTAGGTTTTGGGCTTGATTTCCTTTTTGGGACTGATGTATTTGAGATTCTTAGCAGATAGATAGTGAGCCATCTGGTGACGATGGATGATACCCGGTGTATCATAGATATGACTGCCATCTGCCAAAGGAATCTCGATTTTATCCAGAGTTGTTCCCGGGAAGCGCGAAGTCGTAATAATATCCTTGTCGCCCGTGATTTCCTGAATAATGGCGTTAATCAAAGTAGACTTGCCCACATTGGTCACGCCGACTACATAAACATCACGTCCCTTGCGGCAATATTCAATCTTGTCAATCAAGTCCTTGATAGCCTGCTTGTTCTGAGCAGAAGTCAATACCACATCGACTGGACGCAGGCCTTCTTCGTGAGCCCGCTCCATCAGCCACTGGGTCACCTTGCTATCCTTGACCGACTTAGGCAGAATGTCCTTTTTATTCCCAACCAAGAGAACATCGTTTCCAGCAACAAAGCGAGGCAGGCCAGGGATAACCGATCCATTAAAGTCAAAAATATCGACAACATTGACGACCAAAGCGTCGCTATCTCCAACCTCATGGAGAAGCCGCAGAAAGTCATCATCCGTCAGCTGGACATCGCTGATTTCATTATAATGGCGCAGGCGGAAACAGCGCTGACAATAGAGTTCACCTGTCTCCAAGCCTTTTTCTAGAGCTGACTGGGGCGTGTAGCCTAGCTTGCCCTTATCTTCTGTCTGAATAGTGGCTCCGCAGCCGATACAGAGAAGTTCTTCCATACTTAAATTCCTTTTTTGTATTGAATTGGGCCGTATTTTTCAGTGATTTTCTTGAGCACACGGCGTTCACGCGCCCGATTGATCTGGGTCTTGATAGAGTCGTGCTCGACCAGTGGTTTAACCAAAATCGAGCGAATCCCAGCCCGATGAGCAGCCCGAATATCCGTCATGAGCTGGTCACCCACCATGACCACTTCATTTTTTTCGAAATGAAAAAGCTTGAGTGCTCGATCAATTCCCCAAGTGAAGGGTTTCATGGCCCAGTAGACATAGTCAATTTCAAACTTTTCAACAGCCCGCTTGACCCGTTTTTTGTTATTATTGGACACTACGATAATCCTAATACCCGCGTCCCGCAAATCATGGAGCCACTTCTTCATCTCTGGGGTCCCGTCAGGATTATTCCAAGCAATCAGGGTATTATCCAAATCCACCAAAACCGCTTTGATCCCCTGTCTTTTCAAACTCTCTACTGTTAAATCGTAAACTGCCTCGACCGCAAAGTCCGGCATATAATCTTCAATCGCCACATCTCTCTCCAAAAATTCGTATTCTCATTATTATAGCATAAAATGGGCTTTTTGGCACTTACAGCCTCAAAGATTACAAAAAGGGCAAAAGATGATATAGTAGTGATAGTATAAATGTTCTGGAGGTTTGTATGGCAGAAAAAAACAGGCAGATGCAGGCTGTTTCCCCTCTTTTGCAAAAGATTATCAACTGGTCGTCCGCTATTGGCGCTCTAGGAACGGTAGCCTTTTGTCTCTGGGCCTATTTCGCTGGCATCCTCCAGTCCAAGGAAACTCTCTCAGCCTTTATCCAGCAGGCGGGCATTTGGGGTCCACCCCTCTTTATCTTCTTGCAGATTCTACAGACAGTCGTGCCCATTATCCCTGGCGCCCTGACCTCTGTCGCTGGCGTTTTCATCTACGGTCATATCATCGGCACCATTTATAACTATATCGGTATTGTCATTGGTTGCGCCATTATATTTCACCTGGCGCGCACCTACGGTCCAGCTTTTGTTCAGTCTGTTGTCAGCAAGCGTACTTATGATAAATATATCAGCTGGCTGGATAAGGGCAACCGATTTGAGCGCTTCTTTATTTTCATGATGATTTGGCCCATCAGTCCAGCCGACTTTCTATGTATGCTGGCCGCCCTGACCAAGATGACTTTTAAAAAGTACATGCTGATTATCCTTCTCTGCAAGCCTATCACTCTCGTCATCTATACCTACGGATTGACCTATATCATTGATTTTTTCTGGAAAATGGTCTCCAAATGAAAAGAAGTTGAATTGCACCGCACCCCAAAAGTTAGACAGAAAAAATCTAACTTTTTGGGGGGTTAAAATGAAACTAACTTATGAGGATAAAGTTCGAATCTATGAACTAAGAA